>JAQGHZ010000131.1 GCA_028291485.1 Rubritepida sp.
CCGACACCACCCACCGCGACCCCGCGCCCCGATTCGCTGTCCGGGCTGCGGCAGTTCCTGGCGCCCGAGATCGCGCAGGGCCTCGTGACCGTCGAGGGCGATGCGCAGCGCATCCTGGTCCGCATCCGCAGCCGTGCGGTCTCCGGCGGCACACCCATGTTCCCCTCGGGTTCGGCCACGCTCGACCCGCGCTTCCGGGATCTGATGCGCCGTATCGGCGAGGGGCTGAAAATCGAGCCGGGCCGCGTGCTGGTCCAGGGCCATTCCGACAACCAGCCCATCCGCACCGTGCGCTTCCCCTCCAACTTCGCGCTCTCCCTGGCGCGGGCGCAGGAGGCGGCCAATCTCATCATCGCGGCCAATGGCGAGCCGCCCCGCTTCACCGTCGAAGGCAAGGCCGACGCCGAGCCGATCGGGCCCAACACCACGCCGGAGGGCCGCGAGGAAAACCGGCGCATCGAAGTGATCCTGCTGCGAGGGGGCCGCTGAGATGCGCAGCCTGTTCACCATTCCGGCGCTCGGCGCGCTGTTCGGCGTCCTCCTGCTCGACGTCGTCATCTGGCTCTTCGCGCCGCTGCTCGGCGAGATGTTCGACGCGATCTGGCTGCGCGCCATCCTGGTCGCGATCCCGGTCGTCATCTGGTTCCTCGTCTTCTTCCTGATCGGCCGGAAGCGCGAAAGCCGCGACGCCGGCCTCGTCGAGGCCGCCGCCGCGCCCGACCCGCAGGCCCAGAAGAACGAGGCCGCCGCCGAGGAGGAGGCCGAGCTTCGCGCCAAGCTCACCGACGCGCTCGCCAAGCTGAAAGCCGCGACGGGCGGCAAGGGCACCTATCTCTACGACCTGCCCTGGTATGCGATCATCGGCCCGCCGGGCTCGGGCAAGACGACGGCGCTGCTCAATTCCGGCCTGGAATTCCCGCTGGCCGAGGGCCGCGTCGGCGGCGTCGGCGGCACGCGCTTCTGCGACTGGTGGCTTACCGAGCGCGCCGTGATGATCGACACGGCCGGCCGCTACACCACGCAGGACAGCGACGCCGGCACCGACAAGGCCGGCTGGGAACGCTTCCTCGACCTGGTGAAGAAGAACCGCCCGCGCCAGCCACTGAACGGCGTGCTGGTCGCGTTCGGCGTGGACATGCTGTCGCGCCTCGACGCGACGCAGCGCGAGGCGCATGCGCGCAGTGTGCGCCGGCGCATCAAGGAGCTGGAGACGCGGCTCGGCCAGCGGCTGCCGGTCTATTTCATCGTCACCAAGACCGACCTGCTGCCCGGCTTCATCGAGTTCTTCGACGACCTCGACAAGACCACGCGCGAGCAGGTCTGGGGCTTCACCTTCCCCGTCGGCAACACGCCGGAAGGCGCGGTGACGCAGTTCGGCCAGGAGTTCAAGGGGCTCTCGGACCGGCTGATGGTCCGCCTCATCGAGCGGCTGCAGACCGAGCGCGGGCCGCAGCAGCGCGCGCTGATCGCCGGCTTCCCGACGCAGCTCGCCTCGCTGGAATCCTCGCTGAAGGAGTTCGCCCAGGCGGCCTTCGGCGGCTCCAAGCTCGACCCCGCGCCCCTGCTGCGCGGCGTCTACTTCACCTCCGGCACGCAGGAGGGCACGCCGCTCGATCGCCTGGCCGGGGCGCTGTCGCGCTCCTTCGGGCTGGATCCGAGCCGTCCGGCCGCGATCATGGGCCAGAAGGGCCGCGCCTACTTCCTCACGCGCCTGCTCAAGGACGTAGTGTTCAACGAAGCGCGGCTCGCGGCCAACGACCGTGGCTTGGAATCGCGCCGGCGCCTTGTGCAGATCGGCTCCTGGGCGGCGGCGCTGCTGCTTGTCCTGGGCGGCGGCATCTGGGGCTGGACCGCGATCCATGCGGAAAGTGGGCGCAGCGAGCGCCTCGCGGCCGCCGTGGGCGCCGCCGAGCAGAGCGGCGCGGCCGCGCCGCTCGACCGCGTGCGCAGTCCCGATCTCGCGCCGATCCTCGCCTATCTGGAGGCCACGAAAGCCCTGCCGCCGGCCGCCGCCGGCGAGGGCCCGCCCTTCGGCCTGAGCCAGGGCGAGATGCTCCAGGCCGGCGCCGAGAGCGCCTATGGTCGTGCGCTCAACCGCGTGCTGCTGCCGCGCCTGCTGGCCCGGCTGGAGCAGCAGATCCGCGAGGGCATCCAGCGGCCCGACTACCTCTACGAGGCGGTGCGCGTGTACCTGATGCTCGGCAAGCAGGGTCCAATGGACCGCAGCCTGATCAAGGAGTGGTTCGCGCTCGACTGGCAGGCCGCCTTCCCGGGCGCCGTGAACCAGCCGGGCCGGGACGCGCTCGGCCGGCATCTCGACGCACTGCTGGCCGGCGCGCTCGCCACCTATCCACTCGACGGCGCGCTGGTGGACCAGGCGCGGCGCGTCTTCTCGCGGCTGCCGATGGCCCAGCGCGTCTATGCGCGGTTGCGGACGCTGGCCGACAACACGCCGGGCTGGGCCCCGGCCCAGGCGCTCGGCGCCGCGGGCCAGCGCTACTTTGTCCGCCCGAGCGGCCGTCCCCTGACGGAGGGCGTGCCGGGCTTCTTCACGGTGAACGGACTCTATGCCGCGGTGCTGCCGCGCCTGCCGCAGGCCGCGCTTGAGGCCGCCAGCGAATCCTGGGTGCTCGGCCCCGAGGCGGCGACGGCAGGCGCGGGCGATCCGCGCCGGCTGGAGGCCGACGTGCTCGCCCTCTACGCCGCCGATTACGTGCGGGCCTGGGAAGCGATGCTGCAGGATCTCGTGCTGCCGCCGGTCGTCGGGCTGAACGCCTCGGCCGAGGCGCTGAACCTGCTCGGCGCGCCCAATTCGCCGATGAAGGACCTGCTGCGCGGCATCGCGCGGCAGCTCTCGCCAGGGAGCG
>JAQGHZ010000181.1 GCA_028291485.1 Rubritepida sp.
CCCACGGGCGGTCGCCGCGCCACGCGCGGTCGGACACCACGCGCGGCCCCCCGGTCTCGAGCCAGACCGCGTGCGCGCCGTCGCGCCAGACCGAGAAGCGGTCGACCACCTCGCTGCCGCGGCAGTCGCCGCGCACCGGCTCGGGGGAGACGATCACCGGCGCATGGCCGCAGGCCGGGTTGGGACCGCGCTCGAAGGGCGCGCGCTGGCCGCGGGGCGGCACGGGTGGGCGGAGCAGGATCAGGCCGGGCCCGCCGCCTGCGCCGGACATCGCGCAGGTTTCGGGTGCGCAGCGGATGCGGGCTCCCCCCACCTCGCCCTCGGCCGGCAATATCGCGGCCTCCGTGTCTCCGAAGCCACGCAGCCAGGAATCGCCGATGAAGCGCGAGGCGCCCGGGCGGCGCTCCAGGAAGACGCGGCCGCCGGCTTGCAGTGCGAAGAGCCTGCCATCGGCCGAGGCCATGGCATCGGGCAGGCACACGAATTGCCAGGTGGCAAGGCCGGCGCCGACCGCGGCGAGGCCGAGCAGACGCCATCGCGTCCGCCACAGGCACAGCCAGCACAGGCCGAGGCTCAGCATCGCCAGGCCCCAGGCCGGCAAGGGCGCCGTCGCGAGGGCCGCGCCCGGCCAGGCGGCGACCTCGCGCGCCACGGCCAGGATGCCCTCGATGCCCCAGCCCATCAGGCGGAGCGGCCAGGCCTCGAGGCCCAGGGGCAGCAAGGCGAGTGCGGCCATCCCCGCGGGCATCACCAGCACGGAGGTCAGCGGCACGGCCAGCGCGTTGGCCGCCACGCCGTAGAGCTGCAGCCGTCCGAAATGGTGCAGGCCGAAGGGCGTCGTCGCCGCGCCCGCGATCACCGAGGTGGCGACGCTGCCGATCACCACCAACGCCGGGCGCCACCACCAGGGCCGCGGCGAACCCGGTCGCGAGAGCCACGGACGCGCCGCCTCATAGGCTGCGATCAGCGCCAGCACCGCGGCAAAGCTCATCTGAAAGGAGGGACCGAGCAACGCCGCGGGCTGAAGGCCCATGACGCCGATGGCCGCGAAGGCGAGCACGCGCGGGCTCAGTGCGCGGCGGCCGGCGAGCAGGGCCAGCGTCACCAGGACAGCCATGAGGAAGCTGCGCTGCATCGGCACCTGGCTGCCGGTGAGCAGCATGAAGAAGAACCCCGTCGCAAGGGCCGCGAGCGCCGCGAAGGGGCGCGTGCCCCAGCGTAGCGCGAAGCCCGGCCAGAGCGCCAGAGCGGCGCGCACGGAGCCGAAGGCCAGCCCCATCACGATCGCGATGTGCAGCCCGGAGACGGAGAGCAGATGCGCCAGGCCGGAATCGCGCATCGCCTGCATTTCGGCAGGCGGGATGGCGCTCTGCCCGCCGGTCAGCAGTGCGGCCGCGACGGCGCCGACGGCGCCGGGCAGGAATTCCGCCACCCGTGTCTCGATCCGCGCGCGCATCGCGGAGAGCGGCGGGGCCGCGCCATCGTGCCCGAGCACCTCCAGGGGCCCGAGCGCGAAGCCCGAGCCGCCGAGGCCCTCGAAGTAGGCGGCGCGCTGGAAATCCCAGGCCCCGGGATAGGCGGGTGCCGAGGGCGACCGGACGAGGGCCCGGATCGCGACGCGGTCCCCCGGCTCTGGCCGTGCACGATCGTCGGTGCGAAGCCGCACGCGGACGAGGCGCCCGGCCGGCGCCATGTCGGGGGTCCATCGCGCGCCCGCCAGGGTGATACGGAGGCCGCCCGGCAGCAGGTCGGTCTCGGTCACCGTGCCGGCCAGGACCGCGGGGGTGCGCGGCAGGTCGAGCGGTGGCGGAGCCTGCGCCGCGTGCCAGGAGGCGAGCGCGAAGCCCAGCCCGGCAGCGCCGAGCAGCGCCGCGGCCCAGGCCGTCAGCGGCAAGCGCGGCCGAAGCCAGAGCGCGAGGGGAAACGGCGCAAGGGCCGCGTAGCGCCACCACTCCGGCGGCTCGAAGCGCGGCAGGAAATAGAGCAGGATTCCCGCCGCCATCGCCACCGGCAGCCAGAGCGCGAGTCTGCCATGCTCGGCGGCGAGGATTGCAGCGATCCTCCCCGATGCAGGAACGGCGGATGCGGGAAGGTCGGCCTCGCGCCTCGGCGCGACGGATCGGAACCACACCCAGGGTTGCGCGGCCGGCTGCATTTCAACCAGACGTGCCCTACCCCTCAACCGCGGGCAAGCGCCGTGTTAGAAGAAGCGCATGACCGTCCGCACCCGCTTCGCCCCCTCGCCCACCGGCTTCCTCCATATCGGGGGGGCGCGCACGGCACTGTTCAACCAGCTCTTCGCCCGCCGGCATGGCGGCGTGTTCCTGCTGCGCATCGAGGACACCGACAAGGCCCGCAGCACGCAGCCGGCCGTCGATCAGATCCTGGAAAGCCTGGCCTGGCTCGGCCTCAGCCCGGACGAGCCGCCCGTCTTCCAGTCGACCCGCGAGGCCCGCCATGCCGAGGTCGCGCGCGAGCTTCTGGCCCAGGGTAAGGCCTACCGGGCCTATGAGACGCCCGAGGAGCTCGTCGCCATGCGCGAGCGCGCCATGGCCGAAAAGCGCCCGCCTCGCTACGAGGGCGTCTGGCGCGACCGCGAGCCGGGCCGCGAGCAGGAGGGCCAGCCCTTCGCCATCCGCCTGCGCGCGCCGCGCGAGGGGGAGACGGCCGTCGAGGATCTGGTCCAGGGCACGGTCCGGGTCGCCAGCACCGAGCTGGACGACATGATCATCCTGCGCTCGGACGGGACGCCGACCTACCTGCACGCCGTCGTCGTGGACGACCACGACATGGCGATCACCCATGTCATCCGCGGCGACGACCACCTGACCAACACCTTCCGCCAGTGCATGGTCTACGACGCGATGGGCTGGCATCGGCCGCGCTTCGCGCATATCCCGCTGATCCATGGCGCGGATGGGGCCAAGCTCTCCAAGCGTCACGGCGCCGTCTCGGTGCTGGACCTGCGCGAGCAGGGCATGCTGCCCGAGGCCGTGTGCAACTACCTGCTGCGGCTGGGCTGGGGCCATGGCGACGAGGAGATCATCTCGCGCAAGCGGGCCCAGGAGATCTTCGACATCGCCGATGTGGGCCGCGCCGCCTCGCGCATGGACTATGCGAAGCTTGGGCATGTGAACGGCGTTTATCTGCGCGCTGCCGACCCGGAGACCCTGCTGCCGGAGGTGCTGCATCGCCTCACCGTCAGCGGCGAGGGCTTCGGGACGGAGAAGATCGCCAAGCTGAAGCTGCTGCTGCCGGCGTTGCAGGAGCGGGCGAAGAACCTCGCCGAGCTCGCCGACAGCGCGGCTTTCGTCGTGGCCGAGGGCGCGCCGGAGCTGGACGCCAAGGCGGCCGCGGTGCTGACGCCGGAGGCGAAGGGGCGGCTCGAGGATCTGGCGCAGTTCCTCTCGGGCGCGCCCTGGGAGCGCGCGGATCTGGAGCAATGGCTGCGCGATTATGCCGACGTGAAGCAAGTGAAGCTGAAGGACATTGCGCAGCCGCTCCGCGTCGCGCTGACCGGCAGCACGATGAGCCCGCCGATCGATCTGACGCTCTATGCGCTGGGGCGGGACGAGGCATTGGCGCGGATGCTGGCCGCTGCGGGAGACGATCTGCCGCCGCCGACCTAGGACTTTTTTCTTGATTTCAATCTTACCATCTTACTATCTTACGAAGCTCCACGACGGAGCTTCCCGATGCGGCGCACCCACCTCGCCAAGCTGACTTCGAAGAACCAACTGACCCTGCCGGATTGGGCGGTGGAGCAGACGGACTATCCCACGCATTACGAGATCGTCGTGTGCGATGGCGTGCTGATGCTGTTCCCCGGACGGATCGTCTCGCTGGAGTTGCAGGCGCAGACGGCGGGTATAGAGCCAGAGGTGCTGCGCATGGCGCGAAAACTCGTGGCGGAGGGGAAGAAGGCGAGGGAGAAAGCGCCCAGTTGATGGGTTTATCATCCCATATTACTGACCGCGAAGTCAAGCATCGCGTGGAGGGCACTGGGCGGGCGCATCGCCCGCAACCGGCTTGCGAAATGCTGGCCACGACCAGCACACTGCGCGCGGAGACGATCTTCGGGTGACGCATGGAATGGCTGGAAAAGCCGTTCGACACCGCGATGGGTGGCCTCCCGGCGCCGCGGCGGCGCTGTGCCCTGAGCACATCAAGAAGCGGTGGCTGGAACGGCTCGGCGACCACCATCCGCCCAAGACCATCTCCGCCAGCTAAGACCTGGTGCGCGCGACACGGCTGTGACGAGCTAACCCGCGAGCAAGTCGCCTTCTCGACAAATTGCAAAGGCCACGAGGAGCGGCTTCATTTAAAAAAGCCATAGGGAAACGCCGTCCATGAACCTCTCCCGCCTCCTCGCGGCCCGTGCGGCCGCGGGCAAGCCGATCACCGTCGGCGTCATCGGCGCCGGGAAGTTCGGCTCGATGTTCCTCGCCATGGCCGCCCGCTCGCCTGGCCTCCATGTCGCCGTCATCGCCGACCTCGCCCCGCCGCGCGCGCGGGAGAACCTGACGCGCATCGGCTGGTTGCCCGAGCGATCCGCGGCGAAGTCCCTCGACGCCGCCCTCGCCTCCCGCGCCACTTTCGTCACCGAGGATTCAGCCGCGGTGAACGACCCGCGTATCGAGGTCGTGGTCGAAAGCACCGGCAATCCCGCCGCCGGCATCCGCCACGCGCTGGCCGCCATCGCCGCGCATCAGCATATCGTCATGGTGAATGTCGAGGCCGACGTCCTCGCCGGCCCGCTTCTCGCCGCACGCGCGGCCGCCGCCGGCGTGGTCTATTCCATGGCCTATGGCGACCAGCCGGCCCTGGTCTGCGAGATGGTGG
>JAQGHZ010000541.1 GCA_028291485.1 Rubritepida sp.
AACGCCGCCGCGTAGAGCTGCACGACCGAGGTGCCCGTGGTCGCGCCGTAGAGGATCAGCATCACCGAGGGCGGGATCAGGATGCCGAGCGTGCCGCCCGCCGCGATGCAGCCCGTGGCCAGCTTCGGGTCGTAGCCCGCGCGCAGCATGGGCGGCAGCGCCAGCAGCCCCATCAGCGTCACCACCGCGCCGACGATGCCCGAGGCGATGCCGAAGAGCGAGCAGGTCACCATGGTCGCGATGGCGAGCGAGGCGGGCAGGAAGCCCGAGGCCAGCTGCAGCGAGCGGAACAGCCGGTCCAGGATGTTCGACCGCTCGATGATGTAGCCCATGAAGACGAAGAGCGGCACCGAGATCAGCACGTCGTTCGCCATGGTGGCGTAGGCGCGCTGCACCAGCAGGTCGAAGACGCGCTCCTGCATGGCGAAGTAGCCGAAGAAGATGCCCATCGCCATGAGCGTGAAGGCGATGGGAAAGCCCAGCATGATGAAGAACACGAAAAGCAGGAGCTGGATGATGCCGATGGTCGCGTCGCTGATCACGTTGTCATTCCTTGGGGCATGCCCTTATCGCGAAGAGGACGGATGTTTCAGTGCGTGCGGTCGCGGTTGGCGCGGAGCGCCTCGTCCTCGTGCTCCTGCGTGACCGCGATGGCGGCCTGCGCGCCGCCGCTCGCGACCTTCGCGGTCAGCGCATCGAGCCCCTCGGACTGCGCGGCCGCGAGGATGGCGACGTCGAGCTCCTCCACGTCGGCGAGGCGCTGCGGCCAGGCATTGGTGCGGATGCACTGCACGCAGCGCGCGACCTCCACGAGGCCCTGGAGCAGCAGCAGCGCGCCCGCGATGGGGATGATCGCCTTGAACGGCCAGAGGATCGGCCCGTCCGGACTCATGCTGCTGTGCTCGTTCTGCAGGAAGGAATGGTGGAAGAAGAACCAGCCCGAGACCATCAGCGCGAAGATCGCGGGGAAGAAGAAGAGGATGTAGAGCGCCAGGTCGAACTTGCCCTGCGTCCGCGGCGAAAAGGTGCGATAGACGAAGTCGCCGCGCACATGGCCGTTGCGCGAGAGCGCATAGGCGCCGGCCAGCATGAAGAGCGCGCCGTAGAGCATGGAGGAGGCGTCGAGCGCCCAGCTCGTCGGCGCGCGGAACACGTAGCGCGCGGTCACGTCGTAGGAGATCACGAGGGTGAGGATGACGATGCACCACCCGCCGGCCTTGCCCACGAACATGCTGAGCCGGTCCACCGAGAGGAACAGCCGCTGCGCGCCGTCGCGGTCCGAGAAGGCGACGCTCGCGACCATCGTGGCGAAGACCAGGCCGGCGAGCGCGGCCACGACCAGGTGAGCTGTCATTCCATGTCCCCGATCACGGAAACGCGCCGGAGGACATCCCCGGCGCCGGCACGACGCGTCGCCCTCAGCGCTGGGCGAAGAAGTGGTTGTAGGACACCACCGAACTGACCTGGTAGCGCAGGTAGAAGTTGCCCACGCGGCGGCACCAGTCGCGCTGGCTGTCGCAGATCTTCTTGAAGAGCGGACCGTTGGTGGGCGCGCTGTTATCGCCCTCCATCCTGGCGATCACGCGGTCCCAGGCCGCGAGCTGCGCATCGAGGATGGGGCGCGGCGTCGGGCGCACGTTCACGCCCTGGGTCTGCGCCATGGCGAGCAGGTCGCGCGAGTAGCGGTCCTGCGACTTCCACGACATATCCGCGGACGCGGCCTCGGCGCAGACGCGCAGGATGGCCTGCTGCTCGGCCGGCAGGCCCTCGAGCTTCGGCTTGTTCCAGAGGATCTCGAAGCACTCCACCGCCTGGTGGTAGCTCTGGATGTAGAAGTTCTTGGCGACGTCCGGGAAGCCGAGCACGCGGTCGGAGGAGGGGTTGTTGAACTCGGCCGCGTCGATGACGCCGCGCTCGAGCGCCGGTACGATCTCGCCGCCCGGCAGCGCCACGACCGCCGCGCCCATCTCCTGGAAGAGGTCGGTCGCGAGGCCGACGGTGCGGTAGCGCAGGCCGCGGATCTGGTCGGCCCGCTCGATCGGATTGCGGAACCAGCCGAGCGGCTGCGTCGGCATCGGGCCGGAGAGGAAGCCCACGGCATTCAGCCGCAGCACGTCGTGCAGCAGCTCCTTGTAGAGCGCCTCGCCGCCGCCGTAGTAGAACCAGCCGAGCAGCTGGTGCGCGTCGCCGAACCAGGGCGGCGTGGTACCGAAGAGGCTGAAGGCCTTGTTGCGGCCGAACCAATAGGCGGCGACGCCATGGCCGCCGTCCAGCGTGCCGGCATGCACGGCATCCATGAGCTGGAAGGCGCCGACCACGGCGCCGGCGGCGAGCAGTTCGACGCGCAGGCGGTTGCCCGAGAGGTTGTTCACGCGGGTCACGTAGTCCTGCGCGAATTCGTGGAAGATGTCGCGCTGCGGCCAGGTGGACTGGAAGCGCAGCGTCACGGTCTGCGCGCGGCTGACATTGGGTGTGGCCAACACGGCCGCGCCCGTGGCGGCGACGGCGGACGCCTTCAGCAGGCCGCGGCGGCCGCCAATCCTGGACTCGGACATCGATCTCTCCCGTATTTTTTTCGTACCGCTCGAACGGCGGATCACTTCCGGAATAAACAAACGTCAATCCACGCGCAATGGGAGTTTTCCGTGCATCTTTTCTTGACTTTAGGCGGTGCGGCGGGCGACGAAGTGCATGGAAACCCGGTATTCATGAGCGACATCTGCGACGAAGCCGTGCCTTTGGAGCAGCCCCGGGACGACCGGGCCTCGTACCGGCTTGACGCCTCGGCGGGGCACCTGCTGCGGCGCGCGCACCAGCGCTATCAGTCCATGTTCCAGGAATGCGCGGCTGGACTGGGGCTCACCGGACCGCAATTCGCGACGCTGGTGCGGCTGTCGGAGCTCGGGCGGGCCACGCAGAACCATCTGGGGCGCCTGGCCGCGATGGATTCCGCGACGGTGCAGGGCGTGGTGCGGCGGCTCATCGATCGCGGATTGATCCGCACGGCGGCCGACCCGATGGACCGGCGCATGCGCGTGCTCACCATCACGCCCGAAGGCGAGGCGCTGCTGCGCGAGGCCCAGGCGGCCGGCCAGCGCGCGAACGAGGCGCTGATGGCGGCGCTGACGCCGGACGAGCGGGCGACCCTGCTGGCGCTGTTGCAGCGGGTTTCGGACGGTTGATGGCGAGGGGCTTCGCCCCTCTCGAATTTCCCCCGCCCCTTCACGGACGAAGGTGCGGGCGCCAGTCCCGCCGCTCGAAGCGCTGAACCTCGAGCGTGTAGCCGGCCGGATCCTGGAAGAAGAAATGCGTGATGCCGTGCGCCTCCGAAAAGACGGGCGGCGGCACGTCCATGCCCTTGCCGGTCAGGAAGGCGTGCCAGGCCTCCACCTCTTGCGTCACCAAAGTGAACATCACGCCGCCGGTGATGCGCGGGTCCTCCGAGAGGCGCGGGCCGCGGGCCCGGCAGACGCCCAGACAGGCACGGCGCCCGTCGACGCCCCCATCGACGCCATAGATGCGCACCATGCCCTGGTCCTGCACCAGGGGCAGCTCCAGCACCTCCTCGTAGAAGCGCCAGGAGGCCTCGGCGTCCTCGGCGTGGAGGTAAGGTGATCTGCTGGTCGATCGGCGGCCGGGTCATCCGCGCCTCATGCCTGCGCGCAGCCTGCGAAGCAAATCAAATGCTTGCGCCGGTCACGGTCCGTCCGCTGGAATGATCCAACCTATGCGGAGATCACGCCATGCAAGCGCCCATCAGCATCTCCCAGCCACAATGGCTGAGGGACTTCAAAGCCTTCATCATGCGGGGCAACGTCATCGACCTCGCGGTAGGTCTGGTGATCGGCGCGGCCTTCACCGCGGTCGTCAGCTCCATGGTGGAGGACCTGCT
>JAQGHZ010000232.1 GCA_028291485.1 Rubritepida sp.
GCAGCCAGGGCGTCGCCGCCTGGCTACGGCACCATGGCGCCGAGGCGGAGACGCTGGATGGTGGCTTCCTGGCCTGGGTCGAGCCCGGGATGATGCTCTACGACCCCTTCTTCCGCTGGTCCCGCGAAGCGGTGCAGGAAACCCACAACTGGCCCGCAGGACGCGCCGCGTGACATCCACCTCCCCTCCTTCGCCGAGGCGCTGAGCGTCTGAGCCCGAATCGGCTGCCTCTCCTTCGGCCGACCGGCGGCGCAGATCGCCATGATGCAGCGCGAGGTGGTGGACCGGCGGCACTGGGTCTCGGACACGCGGTTCCTGCACGCGCTCGACTTCTGCATGCTGCTGACGGGGCCGGCGGCGTCTTCGCCGAGATCGCCTGGTTCTTCTCGAAGATGGCCGTCGTCACCTTCGGCGGCGCCTATGCCGTGCTGGCCTATGTCGCGCAGGAGGCAGTGGAGCACTACCGCTGGCTCACCGCGCCCAAGATGCTGGCCGGCCCCTCGGCCTCGCCGAGACGACGCCGGGCCCGTTGATCCTTATGCTGCAATTCGTGGGCTTTCTGGCCGGCCTGCGCGAGGGCGGCGGCTGGGCCGGCGCGGTCGCCGGCGCCGGGCTGACGCTCTGGGTGACCTTCATGCCCTGCTTCGCCTGGATCTTCCTTGGCGCGCCCTATGTCGAGCGGCTGCACCATATGGAGCGGCTGCGCGGGGCGCTGGCCGGGGTGACGCGGCGGTGGTCGGGGTGATCGCGAACCTCGCCTTGGTTCGGGCTGCGGGTGATGTTCGGGCGAATGGAACCGTCCTGGCTCGGAGTATCCCTGCCCGACGTCTGGAGCCTGGATGACCGGGCGCTCCCGCTCACCCTGCTTGCGGCGGGGCTGTTCGTCGGGCTCCGCCTCGGCGTGGCCGGCGTGCTGGCGGCGACGGCGGCGGCGGGGCTTGGCCTCGCGCTGGCGCGGTGAGGGTCAGAGCCCGTTCTTCACCACGCCGATCCAGTTCTTCCTGCCGTCCAGCAGCCGGCCATTGGAGAGCCGCCAGGTCGAGCGGGTGACCGAGCCGCCGGGGTCGCGGTTGGAGACATTGCCGCCGATGCTGTCGCAGCTGCCCGGCCCGATCGACACCACGATGTCCACATGGGAGTCGAAGAAGTCGCCCTTCGCCAGGCGCTGGATGGCCTCGATCATGTGATGCGGCTGGCCCTTGCCGCGGGCGTTCCAGATCAGGTCTCCCGGCCTCAGCACCGTGTGCCTCGGATCCTCCAGCGTCAGCTTGTCGAGGTGGTCGCGGCGGATGCGGTCGATATAGGCGGAGTGCTTGGCGCTGCCCTTGAAATGCGGCCAGGCGCCGGCCTGCCGGAAGCACCAAGAGATGAAGGCGGCCGACCAGGGCTGCTTTGTATTGCCGTCCCAATCCTCGAGCCCGACGGAGCGCCAGTACTTGTTGACGATGCCGGTCCATGGCTGCTTCGCCTCGTCGCCGACGATGTACCAGCGCTCGTCAAGGCCACGATGCGACTTGCCGAAGACCTCCCACTCGCGGATGGCGACCTCGACCAGCTTCTTCCGGACATTGGACATCCCGTCTCCCCCGATCTGCGACCTTGGGCGATGACGGGACTGAACAGGTGGAAAACGCGGGAGTAAAGCCTGAATCGCAATCCCCGGCATGAAATTCTACATGAGCAGGATCAGTATCGGCGGGCTTATCGCGCCCGTACCGCCCGCCAGACCTGCCGCAGCCCCGCCACCTGCTGGGCGAGCCAGCCGCCGCGCACATAGGCCGCCGGCGCATCCGGGTCGCCCGTGCGCGGATAGTGGTCGCGCTCGAAGTCGGCCGTGCCGAAGATCCAGTCCCAGACCGGCAGCAGAACACCGTAGTTCTTGCCGGAGTTCCCCACGCTCAGCACGCCGTGATGGAGCCGGTGGAAGCGCGGGCTGACCAGCAGCCGCTCGCCGACCTTGCCGAAGTCGAGCCGGACGTTCGCATGGCTCAGGCTCTCGGCCAGCCGCAGCACCAGCAGGATGATGGGGAACTGGCTCGGCGGCACGCCGATCGCCACCGCGATGAGGCCGAACCAGGCCGCGGCGATGATGTCGTCCAGGATGTGGTTCCGGTCGTCGGTCCAGAAGGTCATCTGGGTCTGCGCGTGATGGATCGAGTGCAGCGCCCACCACCAGGGGAACATGTGCTGCAGCCGGTGCCGCCAGTATTCCGCGAAATCCAGGATGACGATGTAGAGCGCCAGCGCCACCAGCGGCGCCTCGCGCAGCCAGGGGAAGAGGTTCTCGAGCGTCGGCGGGATGAAGCCGCTGTCGGCGATCATCCCCTCGATGCGGGACGAGGCGGCGTAGAACAGAAGAAAACCCAGCAGCGGCAGGATGCCGAGGCGCGACAGCAGCGTGTAGAACATGTCGGTCCGGACCAGCCGCTGGCTCTCCCAGCGCTCGACGGGCCGCCAGTGCTCCAGCGGCAGGCACACCGCGGCGACGACGATCACCTGGATCACGCCGAAGACGAAGAAGTCCATCCACTGGAAGGCCTCGTCGGCCCAGTTCATCAGGCCGAGCCGGTACATCGCGGGCTGCAGCAGAACCTCGAAGATCCAGCTGGTCACG
>JAQGHZ010000545.1 GCA_028291485.1 Rubritepida sp.
GGCGCGGCAGGCCGCGGCCGACCTGCAGGTGGTGGTAGTCATGAAGGGCGGACGGACCTTCATCGTCACGCCGCAAGGGCGAGCTTGGTCCTGTGACCGCGGAAATGTCGGCTTGGCGACGTCCGGCTCCGGCGACACACTGGCTGGCATCATCGGCGGATTGCTCGCGCGCGGGGCGGTTCCAGCGGAAGCGGCAATTTGGGGCGTTTTTCTCCATGGCGAGGCGGGCGCGAAGCTAGCGCGGCGCGTGGGGCGCGTCGGATTCCTCGCGCGTGAACTATCGGGCGAGATTCCGCACATCATGGCGAGGTTCGATGGACGGGGCAGGCACTAACTTGCCGTCCGCCCTGCGGCGCAGGCGAAGTCTGCTTCGCGCCCTTGTCAGTCATCAGCATGCTGCTGCGAGGTCCCTGAAAGCGGACAGCGGACTGCCTGAGAAAGCCAGCTTCATCGCCAAGTGGAACCCTTCACCGAGGGCGACAGCCTCGCGCTGGGGTCGTGCGCCCGCACTCGTCCCTTGGGTTGTGACATACGAGCTGCACGGTGCGAGCAGCTGGGAAATGATCGCATGAGGCCGCTGGGTGCCTGGCGCGTGCCTTAGCCTGCCCGCATGCCTGTGAAGCGAATGATCTCCGCGTAGCGCGCCGTCTCCGCGGCAATGAACGCCGCAACTTCAGGCGACGATCCTGGCATCGCACTGCCACCCAGATCGGAAAGCCTCTGCCGGACCGCGGGCTCGGCGAGCGCCTCGTTTCACCGCTGCATTGAGTAGCGCGACGGTCCCAGCCGCTGTCCCGCGTGGCGCGCCCAGGCCGAACCACGAGCCGCCCTCATACCCCGGAAGGGCCTGCGCCACGGTCACCTCGGACGTGGCAGACAAGCCGACCATGCATTAAGATCCACCCCGGACCACCTCATGGGGGCACGCTACACCCACCACGCCAGATTGAACCGACTGTCAGATCAAGTTGCTACTTCTACACTTAAACCTCGAATCTCTTCCGTCGGGCGAACCAGTTTCGGGATTTCGGTCAGTGTCATCACCGAACCGCCGCCACCAGACCAGCGCGCCGGGGCCGCGACGCTCGGCAACGATCTAGACTTCGGTCAGGACTCCGATCAGAAGAAGGTCGAGCGCATGCGAGAACATTCACGTCTTGGAGTTGTCCAGGGCGCTCATACCGTCGGCCGGCGGGCGAACGACCGGCTTCATGGCGCGTGGAGGATCATCTTAGTCGCCTTCGTTGCGGCGGCATCGCCCGTCCTCTCGCATGCCCGGGCCCAGCCCGCCTGCCCGATGCGGAGCACTGCGTCGCCGCAGGTCGAAGTCGTGATCCTCGACCCCCAGCCTCGCCTCAGCCGCGACACGACCGTATCGGCGCTGCACGGCCTCTCTGGCCAGCCGCAGCGAGCCAACTTCCACCACCTCGGTGTTACCGTCTTAAGGATGGAGTGGCAGGGAGAGGTCCAACTGTCCGTGGCCACCGATCCTCAGGGGATCTGCGCCGTAGTTACTCGCGTGCGCGTCACGCTCGCCCACGTCGGCCACCGCATCCTGATCGCGCGCGAGATCCCACAGGGCGGCTGCCTCTACCAGGAGGTCGAGACGCACGAGCGCCGCCACGTCGCAGCGAACCGTCGGGCCTTGCGCGAGGCGGTCGCGCCAGTGGGGCGCGCCCTCGAGGCCTGGGCGGCTAACGCTGAGACGCGGGCGGCGACGGCCGAGGCAGCGCGCGAAGCGCTAGTGTCCGGCCTGCAAGCGACGATGACGCCACTGATCGCGGCGGTGCAAGAGCGGCGCGACGTGGCGAACCGGGCGATCGACTCACCAGAGGAGTACCGGCGCATCGCGCAGTCCTGCGGTGTGGACCAACTTCGGCTGCAGGACCGGCTGCGGAACCCGTAGGTCACCGGTAATCTTACATGACGGGAGGCCGGCACGCCCGTGCCGAAGCCATGCTCGACCGTGATGGACGCGCCGAAAGGCAGACGGTGCAGCGCTGCTTCGCTTGCGCGATGTCGTAGGCGTGCTCCAACGACGTTCGGGACACGTCGGCACGCGACGCGGTGACCAGCGCGACACCCAGCACGGCGAGCGGTGAAATGTCGGCGCGATGCTCAAGGCATTCCACCGGCGGCTGACGCTGCAGGGCCTGACCGGCGGAGAGGTGCTTCTCAACGAGGTCTATGCCCGGCGCCAGGCAGCCCGCCTGCCGCGCCGCCGTCCGCTGAAGGTGGTAGACTGGCTGCGCCAGGGCTATCCGCCCGATGGGCCGAGCACCACGCACGGTTGACGAAGATCCTTGGGAGAGCTTCTGGGATCGGCGCCCAGCGTCCGCTTCGGCAGGCGGCGCTCCGGAAGCTGCCGGACCGCTTTCGGCCAAATTCGGCCATCAGTGCCCGCCTGTCAGCAATCGGGGCCATTGGGTGCGGGTGCCTTTGATTTGCGGGTTTCCCGAGCACGCTCCAGCGACGCTGCCTTGCGCCGCTCCGGCCGCAATTCCTCGATCGTCGGCTGCCACCAGCCTCGTGCCAGGTCTGATGGGCTGCGCGGTGTCCGCGCAGGCCAAGCCTGAACCAGCTCGGCATGGCTCGGCCTGCGCCACGCCGCCCAGATGAGGTCGGCAGGTCCGGCGATGATGTCGGGTTAGAAGCGGTCGGCCGTCATGGGCTCGACGAGCTCGCCGGTGACACTTGTGAACATCACCCATCCGACGTGGGTCATCAGCACGCGGTCGAGCGGTGGCAAGGCATCCTCCGGCACCGGGTAACGCTTTCTGCGAAGCTCGGCAGCAAGCGATCGCCTGTTCTCATCTTCAGGGGAGGCTTGACGGCTCTGCTTGCGCTTCCGCCGCTCGTCGGGCTCGGCCAGACGCGCGGCGCTCTCGATGGCAGGCCAGCGCCTGCGTAGCTCCTCGTGCGACCGAAACGGCACGCGCCAGGACTTGAGAGCTGGATCCCAACGGGCCCAGGGCACCTCCCGCAACTCGGTGATGACGGTCCGCGAATACGGCGTCCGGATCACGATGCCGTCGCCCACCTCCAGGTAGGGGCTCGTGATGGGCTCGAACGTGAAGGCGTCATGGCCACGCTGGTCGGCATAGGCCAGCACGCCCGACCATTCGCGCCCCGACCAGGCCGTGAGGCGTCGCTCCGCCCGGGTCCCCGGCACAAACCAGGCGCCCAGCTCCTCACGCCAGCGTGCCCGCGGGAATGCCTCACGAAAGCGCTCCACCGTCGCACGGTCATAGGGAAAGGCAGCGATCGCTCCGGGCGGACCATCGGCGGCATCCCGCTGCACCACGCTGAACTCGACCCTCTCGCTGGCCACTGATCGCTCCGTTTGAGACAGCGCGGCGTCCTCAAGATCCGGCCGAACTGCGGGAAGCCTCGGGGCTTAAGAGAACGTGGTTTCGGGCACGGATTGCGTCGCCGACCAGTCGAAAAACAAGCAAACCGCAAATCGGTTGCCGAAATTCTGTGGTCCATTACAGCGGGCTAAGCCTTGAGGGCAAAATCGGCCTATCCTCAAGGTTCGGAGACTGCGCGGCGCTGATGCCGGCTTCCTGACCGGCGCGACCCTACTGGCCTATGTGCTGACCGTGCCGAGGGTCTTCGCCGGGATGGACATCCTCGTTCCGGCCCTGGTCTGCCTGCCCTTCGGCCTGGCCGCCGCCGTCCTGGCGCGCGCCGATCTGGCGCGATCCGAGCCACCCGTCGGCTGGCTGGGCCTCGTGGCCTCGGGCGGCTTCGCGCTGATCTGGTCGCTCGAGACCACCACGCGCTTCTCGGCCTTTCCCGCCGGCGGCATCTTTCCCCTGGCGCTCGACGCCACGATGTTCTCGGGCCTCATTGCTGAGCTCGGGGACTGGCGGATGGTCGGGCGGATGAGCTCCAGCCTCGCCGATGTGCCGACCGACCTCTACCATTTCGCGAGCTTCGGCTTCGCCGCCCTGGCCGTGCGCCTGGGGCTGGAGCCGATGCAGGCCATGCCGCGGGTCTGGGTGGCGCTTGGCCCGCTGTTCATATCCGTGGGTCTCCACCTGCTCGGGCGGACCCTGGCCGGCCCTGCCGCGGGAATTGTCGCAGTCCTGCTCCTCGTCGTGCTGCCCGAGCCGGCCTCTTACGGGTTGGCCCAACCCTTCCTCTCCTTTCATTGGATGTCCGAGGTCTCGCCCGGCGCCGCCTATGCGATCGGCGCGATCTGCGTGTCCTTCAGCCTGCTGGCGCTCTGGTGCCGGGAGCGCGGCTACCGCCTGCTCGCCGCTTCGGCAGCGATGATGGCGCTGGGCTTCCTGCTCCGGGCGCATCTGGTGCTTTGGGCGGCGGCGCCCTGGGCGGCCGTGGCGGTGGCCGGATGGCCCGGGCTACGCCCGCTGCTGCGTGCCGTGCTGCTCCTGCTCGGCGCGCTCGTCCTGGCGGGCGGGCTGGTCTTCGCCGGCCGCGCCGAGGTCGCGCAGGTCGGGTTCGGCCAATACGCCGGAGGCTTCCTCCTGCTGGTCGGCACCGTCTTCGTGCCCAACGGCTACATGGGCGTCTCGACCTGGCTCGTGGCCCATCTCGGCCTGGGCGGCTCGGCGCTGCCGCTGGCCCTGATCGCGCTCGGCGCCATGGGCGGCGCGCCGCTGCTGACCTTCCTGATGGGCGCCGTCCTACTCCGGCGCCGGCTTTCGGCCATCGACGTGCTGCCCTTCGCCCTCTTGGCCTGGGCGGCGGCCCTCATGATCCTGGCGCCCACACCGTTTCACGGCGATTCGTCCGAGTTCCGGCAGCGCGGCTTTCTGCTGGTGGTGGTGATTCTGATCGCCTGGAACGCGCGCTGGGTCCTGCTCGGCCTTCCTGCCCTCGCGGCGCGCGGCGCCGCGCTCGGGCTGGCCGCCTGCGCGGGGCTCCTGGTCACGTGGCTATGCGTCGCCGACTGGAAGGCGCCGCGCACCGCCTATTTCCAGCAGTTCCGGGCGACGCCGGTCTCCGCGGCGATGGTCGAGGGCGGCGCCTGGCTGCGCGCGCATGCCGTGCCGGGTGGGAGCTTCGTCGTCGACCGCCAGAACCTCGAAACGATCGCGGCGGATGACGGCACCTTGCTCTCGGCTTTTTCGGGCCTGCCGGCCTGGATCTCCCGTGCGGCGCTTCACCTGAAGCGCGAGGGCGCGGCCGCGACGGAGGCCCGGCATCGGCTGGACGTCCTCGCGGAGATGGCCGCGGCGCCGGATGCGGCGGCTGCGATGTCCCTGCTGTGCCGCGAGGGCGTCAGCTTCTACGTCGTGACCGGCGACGCCCCGTCCTGGGATCCGGAGCGGCGGGCCGCCGCGTTCCGGGCCGAGGGCCTCTCCATCTGGCCGACCGGCACCGATCGGCCGTGCGCCCGGCCGCGCGGCTAAGGGCCCAGGGCTGCTCGGCTGGAGTCGCCCCATGAGGGTCGTCGTCGCCGCGAAATTTCGGCCACGAGGCTTCCGGCCTGGCGACCTGGGCTATCGGGAAGGCGGACCAACAAGCCTTTCTGCCGGCCTCATTTGGCCGCCAGACGCAGCGACGCCGCAAAGCGCAGGCCACCTCCGCCATGAAAAGCCCGATCGACCGCGCCGCGAAGTCCACCGTCCTGGGGGGCCAGGGTAACCCCTGGATCTCATTGGCCGCTCGCGTCTTAAGCGCCGGCGGGAACTGCGTTAACTCCGGGCATGCGGTCGTCGACGTCTTCGAACTCGGCATCGACGATATTGTCGTCGCCGCCAGCACCTTTCGGTGTCGCCGTCCCGTCGCCGGTGCCGGCCGGCTGAGCTGCCTTGTAGACGGCCTCGCCCAGTTTAGTGGCGGCCTGAGCCAGGGCGCGGCTACTCGCCTCGATCTGCCCGGCATCGTTCCCCGCAACCGCGGATTTGAGGCTGGACAGCGCGGTCTCGATGGCGGCCTTGTCTGCCGGATCGAGCTTGTCGCCGTGCTCGGCCAGAGACTTCTCTGTCGAATGGGTCAGGCTTTCCGCCTGATTGCGGGCTTCAACAAGGGCTCGGCGCTTCTTGTCCTCCTTGGCATGCGCCTCGGCTTCTCTCACCATCTTCTCGATGTCGGCGTCGGAAAGGCCGCCCGATGCCTGGATGCGGATCTGCTGTTCCTTTCCGGTCCCCTTGTCCTTGGCCGAGACATTGACGATGCCGTTGGCGTCGATGTCGAAGGTGACCTCGATCTGCGGCACGCCGCGCGGCGCCGGCGGAATGCCGACGAGATCGAACTGGCCGAGCAGCTTGTTGTCGGCCGCCATCTCGCGTTCGCCCTGGAAGACCCGGATCGTCACCGCCTGCTAATTGTCGTCGGCGGTGGAAAACACCTGGCTCTTCTTGGCGGGGATCGTGGTGTTGCGGTCGATGAGGCGGGTGAACACGCCGCCCAGCGTCTCGATGCCGAGCGAGAGCGGCGTCACGTCGAGAAGGAGCACGTCCTTCACATCGCCCTGCAGCACGCCCGCCTGGATGGCGGCGCCAATGGCGACCACCTCATCGGGGTTGACGCCCTGGTGCGGTTCCTTGCCGAAATGGGTCTTCACGATCTCCCGCACCTTGGGCACCCGCTTTCGCCCTATTGGTGGATGCGCTGCGGTATCGGTCTTAATGACGAAGCAGTTTAAGCGCGTGCAAAATCGGGGCGAACGATAGTCAACCCGCTGCCCTATAGATCGCCGATGAGGCGTGCGTTCGTGCGCCCAAAATTTGGCGCCGCTGCTAGACGGCACGGCCCAGATTGGATGCCGAGATAAGAACCGGAGTTTGGCAATCTCAAGTGAGGGTTACTTCTCGCGCAGATCATCGAGGTCATCGGTGATCGGAAGCCAATGTGAGAGAGGTATCTATGAGTAAGGAAGACGACAACAAGGCCGTGGTGGTGAAGTGGTTCACGCATTTCTGGGGTGAGATCTGCAATCTGGACGTCGTCAATGAAATCGCCGCGCCAGATATATTGCTGAAGTACTCGCTCCATGAGCCGCGTCGCGGCCATGCTGACATCAAGGCCTTCATGACCGATTTCCGGGCGGCGTTCCCGGATCTGCAGTTCGGCGCTACCGCCGATCTGATCGCGGAGGGCGACTTCGTCGTCGGCCAGTGGGAAGGCGGCGGCACGCACACCGGGCCGGCCTTCAGTGACTTCCTGATCGGCTCGCTGCCTGCGGCGACCGGCAGGAAGATGCGCTTCACTGGCACCACCGTGCTGCGCGTCGTGGACGGCAAGATCGTCGAGGAGATCGGTCTCGACGATGGCGTCACTGCGCTCACGCAGCTGGGTCTGCTGAAGGCAGCGTGATCGAACGGCGCTGCCCGCGGCGCCGATCCAAATCTCGCACGAGGCCCGCGCGTTTTCCACGCGCGGGCCTCACTCGTTTAGGTTGCCAAATTGGGGACGAAATGGCCAGACAAGGCGATATGCGTAGCAAGAGGCGGAGCGCCGCCTAAGGATCGTAGCGCTATGCCTCCTGAAGATCGCAACAGATTATCAGGAACTTTCGTCATGATCCGCAGGGGCTACGCACCTTGGCGGTTACGTTCCTTTTCAGGATCGCCCCGGCAATCCGATCAAATTCGATTCGAAAGCAAGAGCCGGAGTGCGGGCGGTTTGGTCGCGCTGCAGTTTGAGCCAACACATGGCGAAACGAGCTACCATGAGCATGACCCTCGCGACCCGACCGAACATCAGCCACGGCAGCGTGGCCGACGATCCGCGCTGGGCCCGGATTGTCGCGCGCGATCGCTCGGCGGATGGCCAGCTTTGGTACTCCGTGATGACGACGGGGATCTATTGCCGGCCGTCTTGTCCGTCACGGACGGCTAACCCGAAAAACGTTCAGCTGCACGACTCTCTCGCCTCGGCGAAGGCGACAGGCTTCCGCTCCTGCAAGCGATGCAATCCGGACGGCCAATCGGTAGATGGCGAGAATACCGCGCTGGTCGCGCAGGCGTGCCGCATGATCGAGGCAAGCGAGGAGGAGCCGTCGCTGAACGCGCTTGCCGCCGCCGTCGGTCGAAGCGCCAGCTACTTCCATCGCGTCTTCAAGGCGACGACCGGCCTCACGCCCAAGGATTATGCGACGGCGCACCGTGCCGCGAAGGTGCGGGAAGGCCTGGCCAATGGCACCAGCGTGACCGAAGCGATGTACGACGCCGGCTTCAATTCGAGCGGCCGCTTCTACGAGAAGTCGACCGGAATGCTCGGGATGACACCCACCCAGTATCGCTCCGGTGGGGTCAACGAGGAGATCCATTTCGCCGTAGGGCAGACCTCCCTCGGCGCCATCCTCGTTGCATCGAGCAAGAAGGGCGTCGCAGCGATCCTGCTCGGCGAGGATCCGGACCAGCTGGTCCGGAATCTGCAGGATCGATTCCGCAGGGCTGCACTGATCGGCGCGGACGGTGACTATGAGGCGCTTGTGGCGCGGGTGGTGGGCTTCGTCGAAGCGCCGGAGCTGGGGCTCGATTTGCCGCTCGATGTCCGCGGCACGGCTTTCCAGCAACGCGTGTGGCAGGCGCTGCGAGAGATCCCGGTCGGATCGACGGTTTCCTATGCGGAAATCGCGCGACGCATCGGCCGCCCGAAGGCGGTGCGCGCCGTTGCCGGTGCTTGCGCCGCCAACAACATCGCCGTCGCGATCCCCTGTCATCGCGTGGTGCGCAATGACGGCGCGTTGTCCGGCTATGCCTGGGGCGTCGAGCGCAAGCGCGAGTTGATCCACCGCGAAGCAACGCCCTAATCCATCATGCAGAGTCTCACGGAACGACATGAGAAATCCGTCGCCTTCCTGCGCAATGTCGATGCGGACTGGGCGCGGCTTGTCGAGCTCATCGGGCCCTGTGGCCACGATCCGCAAGCGGCGCGCGAGCCCTATGAAGCGCTCGTGCGTGCGATCGCCTACCAGCAGCTGACGGCAAAGGCCGGGGGATGCGATGATCGGCCGTCTGAAGGCCCTGTTCCCAGAAGCGGAGTTCCCGACGCCGCAGGACATCGTCGGGTCGGATTTCGATGCCATGCGCAGCTGCGGCTTTTCGGCAAGCAAAGTTGCCACCATCAAGGCTATCGCGGCCGGCGCGCTCTCTGGCCTAGTCCCCCCAGGTCGCATTGCCGTGCATATGACGGACGATCTGTTGATCGAGCGCACCGTCACGATCAAGGGCATCGGCCGTTGGACGGTCGAGATGCTGCTCATGTACTCGCTCGAGCGCACGGACATCCTGCCCGCCGACGATTTTGGTGTGCGGGAAGGCTACCGCGCGCTGAAAGCGCTGCCGCAGGCGCCGACGCCCAAGGAGCTTCGCGCCATTGGCACGGCCTGGGCGCCGCATCGAACCGTCGCTTCCTGGTATCTGTGGCGAATGCCCCGTGAGCGCGGCAAGATGCTGGCATGACGTCCAGTGCTGGATCCGCCTTGGTTCTCGCAGAGGCGAGGGGGCGGCCCCTGCAGAACCGCGTGACGCCCTGGGGCGATGTGGTGGCGATTGCCTTGCGCGGCATGTTCACCGGCAATCGCGGCATCATCCATGACCCGGCCACCAAGACGCTCCTGACGCGTCGCTGGGCGAGCAAGGCATGGCTCGTCTGCAGCTGCAGCTACAAGGACTATCGACGCGACGTGATGGCGCGGCGCAGCTGGACGGAGCTCTTTTTCTACGATGAGGCGGTTGCCCTGGCGGCGGGGCACCGCCCCTGCTTCCTGTGCCGGCGCAGTCGAGCGGAGGATTTTCGTGCCGCTTGGGCGAGCGGCTCTGGGTCCGCGCTTCCCGCGGCCCCCGCACTGGACGAGATCCTCCATGGTGAGCGACTGGAACGCGGCCGCAAGCGGGTCCACGCCCCAAACGCCGCCGCCAAAGATTTGCCGCCGGGCACGATGATCCAGATGAAGGGCTCTGCCTGGACCATCGTCGATGGCTGGGCCTGGCGCTGGACGGACGCCGGCTACGACGGCGCAGAGCGGGCGGAGGACTATGAGGGCCTGCTGACACCGCCTTCGACGATGCGGGCGCTACGGGCCGGCTATCGTCCTGAGCTCCACCCTGGGCTTGTCGTGGCACGCGGGGATCGCTCATGAGCGATCTCTTCCCGACCCTCGACCCGCGCCGGGAAGCGATGGGGCAGGGCGCGGTCCTCCTTCGTGGCAAGGCGCTATCCCTCGAAGCCGAGATCCTGACGGCATTGAAGAACATCACGGCTCAAGCGCCGTTTCGGCGCATGACGACACCGGGCGGATTCCTGATGTCGGTGGCCATGACCAATTGCGGTTCCGCGGGCTGGGTGACGGATCGCACTGGCTATCGGTACGACCGGATCGATCCGGAGACGGGGCGGCCATGGCCGTCGCTGCCACCGGCCTTCCTCCAGCTGGCGGCGCAGGCTGCGGCGGAGGCCGGCTATGAGGATTTCCGCCCGGACGCCTGCCTCATCAACCGCTATGAACCCGGCGCGCGCCTCTCGCTCCATCAGGACAAGAACGAGCGGGACTACGCCCATCCCATCGTGTCGGTGTCGCTGGGGCTGCCGGCGACATTCCAATTCGGCGGCCCGAAGCGGACGGACCCCGTTCGCAAATTTGCGCTGCGCCACGGTGACGTCGCCGTGTGGGGCGGGCCGTCGCGCCTCTTCTTTCATGGCGTCCCGGAGCTCAAGGACGGCGAGCATGAGACGCTCGGGCGTATGCGGATCAACCTGACTTTCAGGGGCGCCCTGTAAGCGCGTGGCCCGCCAGGGACTTCGCTTTTGAAAGCAAGATTCGGAGTGCTCGCAATCGCCTCCGAATGCTGAGCTGCGAGGCCCGTGACGCCTGCCTCCCAAGGGCGGGACACCCCGCCGCCTCCGGGCATATCGCCATTTACGAAGGGTTCTTGATCCATGTTTTTGACGGGTGGGCGGCCAATGAAGGCGCAGCGAGAAGCGCTGTGCGGCATGGTTTCCGCTAGCGACATCATCGCGGCACGCACGCATGAGGATCCGGCCAAAGCGAAGGTGATGACCTATTTTGGCCAGCTCGTCAGTGATGGCTTCGCGGAGTGGGAGCTGCTCGAGAGCGGCGATATCGAATTGCGGTTTCAGAGCGGGGAAATTTTCCACCTCGCCGATACCGCGCTCACGCGCGTCGCGTGATTTGGAAAGCAATCACGGAATATCAATTTGAAAGCAAGGAGCGGAGTTCGAATGGTTCGTCACGAATCTACTGTCGCTCAACATCAAGCGACGGAGGCATGGACATGGCCAATCTCGAATCAAGCAGGACGGTAACACGGAAAATGCCCGCCCCTTCTCCCAATGACGCCCTGGCGCGCGACATCGCGTACACGATCGGCGCTTCTGAGCTCGGCCAGGTTCTGGTGGCTCGCTCGGCCGACGGCATTTGCGCAATCCTCATCGACGCGGATCCCGATACGCTCAAGGCCGATCTGGCCGAGCGGTTTTCGGGACAGGTGAGCGGAAGCGACGACATCCGCCTGAAGGACGATCTCGCTCAAGTGGTGCGCGCGATCGCGGCGCCGCGCGAAAGCCTCGATCTGAAGCTCGACCTCCGTGGGACGCCGTTTCAGCGGCGCGTCTGGGCAGCCCTTCGTGCCATTCCGGCCGGTGAGACAGTGACCTATTCCGAACTGGCTCGCCGCATCGGCGTGCCGAGCGCCGTGCGCGCGGTCGCGAGCGCCTGTGCGTCGAACGCGATCGCTCTGGCTGTGCCGTGCCACCGTGTGATCCGCAGTGACGGTTCGCTGTCCGGCTATCGCTGGGGCGTGGAGCGTAAGCGGACCCTGATCGCGAAGGAGGCCCTGTCGTGAAGGCCGCCTTCGCAATGCCGCTGGCGACCGTTTCGCCGGCGGCTGCCCGGGTCGAATCTTACGACTGGGTGAAACTCACTGCCGAGCTCAACAACCAGGGCTGCGTCATTCTCGAGAAGTTGCTCAGCCCGGATCAGTGTCAGCAGATTGCCGGCCTCTACCCGCAGGAAGAGCATTTCCGCAGCCAGGTGCACATGGCTCGTCATGGGTTCGGGAAAGGGGAATATCGCTATTTCAAATATCCCCTGCCCGACTTGATCGGCGGCTTGCGCACGGCGCTTTATCCGCGCCTGGCAGCGGTGGCCAATGAGTGGAACACCCGCATGGGTATCGGCCTTCAATACCCGCGCGATCACGTTTCCTTCCTGGAGCAATGCCATGCCGAGGGACAGACGCGCCCTACGCCGCTCCTGCTGCAGTACGTCCCCGGCGACTACAACTGCCTGCACCAGGATCTCTATGGCGAGCTGGCCTTCCCGATTCAGGTGGCAATCCTGCTGTCCGAGCCTGGAAGCGACTTCACGGGCGGCGAGTTCGTGCTGACGGAGCAACGGCCACGAATGCAGAGCCGCGCAGAGGTCGTGCCGCTGAGGCAAGGCGATGCCGTCGCCTTCGCGGTCCATAACCGGCCCGTTCAAGGCTCCAAGGGCACATATCGCGTCAATCTGCGCCACGGCGTGAGCCGCCTCCGTTCCGGGATGCGGCACACCGTGGGCATCATCTTCCACGACGCGAAATAGCGGCCGATCGCCGCCCGGGCTTCAGCCTGGGCGGCCGCCGGAGTGGGGAGACCCACACCTCCCCCCTTTGAGTGACCCATTATCGATGGAAGCGACGTCCATGCGCGAAGTCATTCGCTATGCCTGGGGCGCGAGTTCCCTTGGCCGATTCCTCGTCGCCACCTCCGACACAGGCATTGTGGCATTTGAACTTGGCTCCCGGACTATTGCCATGGTCGCCGGCCTGGCCGCCCGCTTTCCGGATGCCGAGATCGTCGCGGATCCGGAGGCTCTGCGCGACCTCCTGATCCGACTGAAGGAGCTCGTCGACGCCCCCTCCTTAGACTATGACCTGGCGATCGACCCTCGTGGCAGCGCCTATGAGCTGCAGGTCTGGGCGCTCCTGCGCGAAATACCGCCGGGGAAGACCACCCACTACGGGGCCCTGGCCGCGCGCATGGGAACGCGAGATGCGCGCGAGGTGACGGCGGCCATTGGCGCTAACCCGATTGCCATTCTCATCCCCTGCCATCGTGTCATCAAAAAGGACGGATCGATTTCAGGCTATCGCTGGGGCGCGCAACGCAAACGCGCCCTGCTCGAGCGGGAGAGCGCCGTGGTGCCGCGGCTGCTTTGATCGCCGACATCGAGATCACCCCAGAGCGTGACGAGAAAAGGGCCTGAGACGCTGTCTCAGGCCACTTTCATATTGGACATCCGAGCGAGCGTCAGGCGACCGGCGTCACGAGGCCCAGCGCCAAGCCGCCCGTGATCGGACGGAGCTTCGCTTTGCGCGCGGACGGCCACACTGCCTCTTCCGCGATTTTGCCATCGACAAGGCGCACGGCACTATGACCGGCGATCACCACGTGGCGCCCTGACGCGGCCGGCAGAGGGCCGATATGGAAATCCGCGTAGGCCGGGCCCGTGTGCAGTCCGCTGCCTTCCCATCGCGCGACGACGATATCTCGATCGGCGATCAGCGAACCGATCCGCCGAAACTCGAAATCTGGGAAGGCCTCCCGGAACTCGGCCATGAACTCCTTGATCGCCTGGGGTCCCTGCCGGGGATTTTCCTCGGAATATTGGAGGAGCACGTCTGGGGTAGCGATCTCGTCGACGATGCTGATGTCGCATGGGTTGCCCCAGAGGCGCGTGTACCAGCGGCCGACGACGGCCTTGTTGAGCATTTCGATGTCCACGATGCGCCTCGCCATGTTGCCTTGGAGGCGTCGCGATCAGATCCCGACGCCATGGCCAACTCTGATCGCCGCACATGCCCGTCGAACTCCGGTTCCTCTCATCAAATCGGAAACCGGGTGCGCGCGCATCGCCGCCTTTACTCGAAGGGCTGGGCTGCCAGGGACACCTTCATCAAGCCGAGCTGCTGGAAAGCAGCCACGCCATCGGCGAGCCCCAGCTCCGTTGCAATCCGGCCGCCCTGGATGCGGAAGACACTGGTGCCATGGTACTGCATGGCACGGCCCGTCGCCGCCGGCAGCGCGCCCACGGCAAACTCCGCCGGCGCGCCGGTATGTGACCCATGTGCTTTCCAGCGCACCACCACCTGTTGGCGCTCGGAGATCAGATCCGGATCGAAGGACAGCCGGAAATCCGGAAACGAGGCCCGCAGGCCGGTCATGAAATCCCGGATGGCTGCGTGGCCGCGCCGCGGCATGTGCGACGTATGGAAGAGCACCATGTCGCGCGCCGCAAAATCCTCGACCACCTGAGGGTCGTAGTGCTCACCCCAGAACTTCACGAACCATCGCCGAACGATGTCCTTGTTATCTTGTTCCTGGCTGAACATGCGAGTCTCCTCGATAAGTCGCCGCGGCTCGTCGTCCGCGCGTCGATAGAGGTGCGGACCTTCGCGTGAGGACGAACTCCGCTTCTTGCTCCTGATCACGTTTTTCCTGACCTCAGCTCCGATTCTTGCCACTCAAATCCAAATCGCCCGAACGCGATGACAGAGGTGATCTTGCAAGCGCGTCGGCAATGTTAATTGGGCCATGATGGTCAGCCCACGCAGCTCACCAAAGAAGAAGGCCTCCCAAGGCCGACCATGGCCTCGGCGAGGCGGATGCAGACCAACATCTGATCACTATCACTGAGCCGGTGGCGCTGGTCGGCTCAACCATCGCGGCCGATCGGTCGGACTCAACGATGGGACCGCTGGTCGCGAAGGTCTGGGACCTACAGTCGCTGTGGACCCGCTACTGCTGAATCCTGACGGGGCGCTTGGCGGGATGAGGCTTTGCATGGGGTCAAGTCATGCCAATACGCATTCCGAGTGAAGCTCGGCCCCCCACGACCGACCGGGCGATTGCGGCGAGATGCGGATGGTGCGTGAAGAACAGTACCTGCGTGGACTGCGCGAGCTCCGCCAGCACCCGGAAACCCGCCTCGGAGCGCTCGTCATCGAAGTTGACGAACAGGTCGTCCGCCAGGAACGGGAGTCTGACGCCGACGGCGATCGACTGTTCCACGGCTGCCAGCCGTAGCGCCAGAAACAGCTGGTCCGTCATCCCTTCGCTCATCGCGCCGACCTCAACCACCGTCCTGCCATCGTCGCGCAGGCCCAGCAGTCGCGGCGCCGGCCCGTCGCTATCGATCCGGAGAGCGGCGTAGCGTCCTAACGTCAGAGTCGAGAACAGCGTGCTGGCCCGCAGAAGCATCGGATTTTGGTAACGCTCACGGTACTGCTCGATCGCCCAGCGTAGGGTGACTGCCTGCGCGCGCTTCAGGATGTAGTACTCCGCGAGCACCCCTAGTTCGGCGCGCGACTGCTCGGCAGCGCTTGTCGCGTCAACTGCCGGACCTCCTTCTGCCTCGGGGCGTTCGAGAGCACGTGCTTGCGCAGGGGAAGCCAACGGTCCGCTCGTTGGGATCGCGCCGCTGCGATCTCGTCGGGGGATACCGCTGCTCCCGACGCGAGCTGCCGCATTTGCAAGACGAGCGTGGCCGCTTCGTCGAGCGACCGGGTTGCCGACTGCTCCTCGCGCGCGATCTCGACGGCTAGGTCTGTCAGGGTGGCTCGCGCGTGGTCTATCTCGTCCTGTGCAAGCCGGGGAAGTACGAGCAGGCCCTCAGCGTCGCCGGCCAGGGGGCTAGGCGCGTCAACGCCTGGTTCAGCGACGACGCGGCGAGGTCCGCTTTGCGCTGGGCCGAAGCACAGCGCGCATCCACGTCGGCGCCCAGCGCTCGGGCCGCGTCGATCGACGTCGCGATCGCCTTGAGTTCTGGGCGCTGTTCGCTGACAGCGGCTTTGCCCGAAAGCGCCTCCCTCCTGCGCGCGAGATCCTCCTCACTCTCCGTAATCTGGGTAAGCGTCCGGTGAAGGCCCTCGTGTGTTTTCAGGCGGCCACGGCGGCGGGTGGCGGAGGAGCTTTCCAGTTCCACGGCAACAGCTGATCCAGCCGTGATGCGGGATGGTCGGCGATGCGTCGCAGGACATCGGCGAGCCAGGCTCTCGGGTCAACGTCATTGAGCCTGGCGGTGATGATCAGGCTGTAGATGGCGGCGGCGCGCTCCCCTCCGCGATCAGATCCGGCGAACAGCCAAGCCTTTCGGCCAAAGGCCACGCCACGCGGCGCGCGCTCGGCGGCGTTGTTGGTCATGCAAATGCGGCCATCATCCACGAACCGTGTGAATGCGGCCCAGCGCTTGAGCATGTAGTCCATGGCGCGCGCAATATCGTTGTGCCGCGACAGTCTGCCGCGCTCGATGCGCATCCACTGCTCGAGCTCCGCCACCAATGGGGCGATCCTGTCGCGCCGGATGCTTAACCGCTGCTCCGCCGGTACGCCGTTGATCTCGCGCTCGATGGCAAAGATGGCGTCGATCCGCCGCACCGCCTCGATGGCGACCGGCGCTTTGCCGATATCGACCAGGACGAACAGCTTGCGCCTGCCATGCGCCCAGCAGCCCGCTTCCAGGACCTGCCCCGGCTTGCGGTCGGGTAGATAGAGATCGTTGAACCCGGCATAGGCATCGGCCTGCAGAATGCCCGCGTAGCCCGCCAAGTGCCGGTTGGGATGCACCGCGGTTCGATCCGCTGAGAAATGGAACAACGCCGCTGGCGGTGCTGGTCCGGCGAAGGGCCGATCATCGCGCACATAGGTCCACAATCGGCCCGTGGTGGTGCGCCCTTTGGCCAGGACCGGCACCGTGGTGTCGTCGCCATGCAGACGCCCCGCTGCCATCACATGCCTGCTGATCAGTGGTCCGGGGGAAATGTTAGTTCATGATCGACGCCGGTGCGACAGTTGAAGTGGTCGGCGGTGGCGGCTGAGTCTGGATAGACGCCACAGCAGCGTCTGTGGCGCGGGGGCGCTGTAGCCAAGCGCCGAATGCGGCCGGATCGCATTGTAGTGCCGACGCCAGCCCTCGATCACCACCTTGGCCTCCGCCAGCGTGTAGAACACCTCCCCATTGAGCAGTTCGTCCCGCAGCCTCGCGT
>JAQGHZ010000242.1 GCA_028291485.1 Rubritepida sp.
GGCAGAGCCCCTCGCATCCACAAAATCCTGGACTGCGGTCCGGAAAAATGGATCAAATTCCGACGTCCATAAAAATCACAGGGAGAAACAATCCATGATCGACACGTCCCGCCGCACGCTGCTCGGCGCCTCCGGCGCGCTGCTCGCGGCGCCCGCCTTCGGCCAAGCGCGCTGGCCTGTCCGCCCCGTGCAGATGCTCTGTCCCTGGGCCGCCGGCGGCGGCACGGATGCCGTGGTGCGGATCATCGCGACGCTGCTCGAGAAAGAACTCGGACAGCCCATCAACGTCGTGAACCGCACCGGTGGGTCCGGCGTGGTGGGACATGCCGCGATCGCGGCGGCCAGTCCCGACGGCTACACGCTCGGCATGATCACGGCCGAGATCTGCATGCTGCACTGGCAGGGGCTGACGGATGTCACCTATCGCAACTTCACCCCCCTTGGCCTGATGAACAATGACCCGCCAGGCATCCAGGTGGCGAGCAACTCGCCGTACCGCGACGTGCGTGCCCTGGCCGAGGCGATCAAGGCGTCGCGGCCCGGGCAGTTCAAGTGCAGCGGCACGGGGCAGGGCGGCATCTGGCACCTGGCGCTGGCTGGCTGGCTCATCGCGCTCGGCCTGCCAGCGGCGCATGTGCGCTGGGTGCCCTCCAACGGCGCCGCGCCGGCCATGCAGGACCTCGTCGCCGGCGGGCTCGACTTCACCACCAATTCGGTGGTCGAGGCGCGCGCGATGCTGGATGCCAATCGTGCGCGCAGCCTGGCCGTGATGTCCAATGAGCGGCTGGGCGCCTTCCCGAACATCCCGACGCTGAAGGAGGCCATGGGCATCGACTATGCAACGGGTGCCTGGCGCGGCATCGCGGGCCCGCCGAACCTCGCCGCCGAGGCGAAGACGGTGATGAATGCCGCGCTCGACCGCGTGTTCAAATCCGAGGAGTACACCGGCTTCATGAACAACCGCGGTTTTGGCCTGACCTATGCCGATGCGGAGGGCTTCGGCCGGCACCTCGCGGCGGCGGACACCTCGCTGGGCGATGCGATGAAGGCGGCGGGCCTGGCCCGGACCTGACCCCAGCGGGCGGGGGCGGCGCCTTACCGTCCCCGCCCGAAGGCGGTAAGAGGCCGGCCATGCCGGTCGAGATCGAACGCAAATTCCTGGTGGTGGGCGAGGGCTGGCGCGAGGCTGCCCTCGGCCCGCCCATGCCGATCCGCCAGGGCTATGTGGTGGACGGCGCCGGCACTGGAATGACGGTGCGTGTGCGCCTCTCCGGCGAGCAGGCCTGGATCACGCTGAAATCGCCGGGGCAGCTGGCCCGCGCCGAGTTCGAATACACGATACCAGCCGCGGATGCGGAGGCGCTGCTCGCCGCGCATTGCGTCTCGCCGCCCCTCGCCAAGCATCGGACGCGCGTGCGCCATGACGGTCTGGTCTGGGAGGTGGACGAATTCCAGGGCCGCCTTGCCGGACTGGTCATGGCCGAGGTGGAGCTCTCCAGCGCCGAGCAGGCGATCGTCCCGCCGCCCTGGGCCGGCATCGAGGTCACCCGGGATTCCCGCTTCCAGAATGCTGCGCTCGCCCGCGCGGACTCCGTGCCGGTGCCACGCACGACCTGATGGCCTGCCGCAGGCTTCATCGAAGCGTCGTCATCTTCAAAAAGCTGTGCGCCGGGCGAGCGGCTGGGCCAGCGGTCACGGCCGATGATCGCCGACCTCGAGGCGTTCGAGCGCGGCGAACCTGTTCCCGGGTTTCGGGAACGAGATCCAGGGCCTGTATCGCGAGAAGGCCGAGGACGTCTTCGGTGCGCTTCTTCACCTCTGGGGTGCGCGAGGGGTAGCATCGCCGGCATGGGCAAAGCGTATGACGTGATCGTGGTGGGGCTGGGCGGCATGGGCAGCGCCACGGCCTGGCAACTGGCCAAACGCGGCCAGCGCGTGCTGGGGCTGGAGCGCTTCGACATCCCCCACAATATGGGCTCCTCGCACGGCGTCACGCGCATCATCCGGCTGCCCTATTATGAAGACCCCGCCTACGTCCCGCTGCTGCGTCGCGCCTACGAGCTGTGGCGCGAGGCGGAAGCCGCGACGGGCGAGCGCCTGCTGATCCTGACCGGCTCCATCGATGCCGGACCGGAGGATGGCGACCTCTTCGACGGCGCGCTGACCTCGGCCCGCCTGCACGACCTGCCGCACGACGTGCTGACGGGCGACGAGGTGAATGCCCGATTCCCCGGCTACCGGCTGCCCTCCGCCACACGCGCGGTGTTCCAACCCGAGGGCGGCTTCGTTGCCAGCGAGCGCGCCATCGTCGCCCATTGCCGCGTGGCCCAGGAGGCGGGTGCCGAGCTCCGCGCCCGCGAGCGGGTGCTCGGCTGGGAGGCGCATCCTGGCGGCGAGGGCGTCGTCGTGACGACCGACAAAGGCCGCTACGAGGCCGCGCGCCTCGTCCTGACCGCCGGGGCCTGGATGGCCGATCTCGCGCCCATTCTGACCGGCCGTGCGGTGCCGGAGCGGCAGGTGCTGGCCTGGCTGCAGCCGACCCGCCCCGAGCTCTTCACGCCGGAACGCTTCCCCGTCTTCAACCTGGCGGTGGAGGAGGGGAGGTACTACGGCCTCCCGGTCTACGAGGTGCCGGGCTTCAAGTTCGGCCGCTACCACCACCGCGAGGAGCACTGCACGGCCGAGGAGATGCGGCGCGACGTCGATGCGGAGGACGAGCGCCTGTTGCGCCAGTTCAGCGCCCGCTACTTCCCCGAGGGCAACGGCGCGACCCAAGCGCTGCGGGCCTGCATGTTCACCAACACGCCCGACGAGCACTTCATCCTGGATCACCATCCGGAGCATCCGCAGGTGGTGCTGGCCTCGCCCTGCTCGGGCCATGGCTACAAGTTCTGCTCGGTGGTGGGCGAGATCCTGGCCGATCTGGCCACGGGCGACGGCGCCACGCGGCACGAGATCGGCTTCCTGCGGCTGGGCCGCTTGTCCTGAGCATTTTCAGGTCGGGCGGGCTCGCCTGACGGCCCGGAAAATGGAAGTGGGCGCAGCGGAACGCAAACCGCGTGAGCGGGGCCGCTCCGTCGAGCCGCGCAACACCAGCGCGGCCGGCAGGCGCAGGCGCTGGCGGGGAAATTCCTCGCCGGCCATGCGCAGGCGCAGCAGCCGCACCGCCTCGCGCACCATCTCCTCGATGGGCTGGCGGACGGTGGTGAGGTCGAAGGCCGTCCAGCCGGCCGTGGCGATGTCGTCGTAGCCCACCAGCCAGAGCTCGCCCGGCACGTCGATGCCGGCCTTGCGCGCGGCGTCGCGCGCGCCGAGCGCCAGCACGTCATTGGCGCAGAAGACGGCGTCCGGGCGGTCGGCCAGCGCCAGCAACCGTTCCATCCCCTCGACACCCGCCTTGTAGGTGAAGGCATCCGTGCGGACGATGGCCGGCGCCTCGCCGCACCCCTCCAGCAAGCCGGCCTCGCGGTCGCGGATCGTGCTCGGCAGCAGCGGACCATGTCGGCCGTCGGCAACAACCTCGGCGGATTCACAGCTTCGGCGATTCCGCCTCGGCTGATCGCATTCTACCCATGTCGGAGGACGATCATCTTGTCCTCCGACATCTCCTCCATCGTCCAGGGGATGCCCCCGACGCCGTAGCCGGACTGGCGGCGCCCCGCGAAGGGCATCCAGTCCGTGCGGAAGGCGGTGTGGTCGTTGATCAGGACCGCCGAGGCGTCCAGCCGCTGCGCCGCCCGCAGCGCCGGGCCGATCTCCGTCGAGAAGACCGCG
>JAQGHZ010000247.1 GCA_028291485.1 Rubritepida sp.
CGGGGCCGGACCCGGCGCCGCGCCTGCCCGCCCCTGCGGCCGGCGGCGCGCATCCGTTCACCCAGATCGTGCTCCCCGTCTACAATGGCGGCCACGAGGTGCCTGCCTGCCACCGCGCCCTCAGCGCCGCCGCGACGGGGCCCATGCAGGTGGTCGTCGTGGACGACGGCAGCCGCGGCCTCACCGCCGAGATGCTGCGCGAGGAAGCGGCGCGCGACCCGCGCCTCGTCTTGCATCGGCGCGACGTGAACCGCGGCTACACCAAGTCGATCAACGAGGGCGTGGCGCTCACCGGCGCCGACTGGCTGGTGGTGCTGAACTCCGACACCGTGGTGCCCAGGGGCTGGCTCGACCGGCTGCACGCCGCGGCGCGGGCGCGGCCGGGCGCGGGGATGGTCGGCCCCGTCTCCAACGCCGCGAGCTGGCAGAGCCTGCCCGCCGTGAAGCGGCCGGACGGCAGCTGGTCCACCAACGACGCCATCCGGCCGGAGCACCTGGACCGGATGCAGGCGCTGCTCGACGGCGCGACCGAACGCGCCTATCCCGATTTCCCGCTGCTCAACGGCTTCTGCACCTTGATCTCGCGCGAGGTCTTCGACCGCGTGGGCGGCTATGACGAGGAGGCCTTTCCCATGGGCTACGGCGAGGAGACGGACCTCTGCCTGCGCGCGCGCTCCGCCGGATTTCGCCTCATCGTCGCGGATGACTGCTTCGTCTTCCACCACAAGAGCGTCTCCTTCGGCGCCGGGCGCACCGACCTGACACGCGCCGGCGGGCTCGAGATGACCAACAAGCATCCCGGCGTCGTGATCCCCGTGCTGGAGCGGATGATGCAGGAGAGCGCCGTGCTCGGCCGTCTGCGCGGCCGCCTCGCCAGCATCGCGGAGCTGTTGGACCCCGCCGCGGAGCGGTCGCAATGCCCCGCCGCGGAGCGGCCGCAACGTTCCGCCGCGGAGCCGCCGCGGTGACCCGCCTCTCCTTCGTGCTGCCGGTGCGCGGCGGGGCCGGCGGCGCGCATTCCGTCGTGCAGGAGGTGGCCGCGATGCGCGACCTCGGCGTCGAGGCGCGCATCCTGGTGAACGCCGCCAACGCCGAGGGCTTCCGCGAGAACTACGCGCGCTTCGACTGGGTGCAGGACGGCGGCATCGGCGTCTTCGAGGGGCCGCAGGAGCTGGGGCGGCTGCTCGCCGGCGAGGAGGTGGTGGTCGCGACGACCAACACCTCCGCCCACAGCATCGCCGAGGCCACGAAGACCCTCCGCGGCCCCGCCTTCCGCACCGGCTACTACGTGCAGGATTACGAGCCCCTCTTCTACGCGGAGGGCAGCATGGAAGAGGCCATGGCACTGGCCAGCTTCTCGCTGTTGCGCGGCTGCACCTATTTCGCCAAGTCGCACTGGCTCGTGGAGATGGTGCAGGCCTCGCACGGCCATGCCGCCGAGAGGGTGGTGCCGAGCATCGACCACGGGCTCTACCGACCGTCCCGCCGGGGCCAAGGGGGAGGCGAGGGAGCGACGCTCCGCGTCGTCGCGATGGTGCGGCCGAGCACGCCGCGCCGTGCGCCGCTGCGCACGCTGCGCCTGCTGGGCCGCCTCGCTGCAGGCGAGTTCGGGCCGGTGGAGGCGATCGGCTTCGGCGCCTCGGAGGAGGACCTGGCCGCGCTCGGCCTCGTCGCGCCCGAGGGCGTGGCGCTGGTCGGCCGGCTCAGCCAGGCCGGCGTCGCGGAGCTGCTGCGCGAGGCCGATGCCTTCCTCGACCTCTCGGACTACCAGGCCTTCGGGCGCACAGCGGCCGAGGCTATGGCCTGCGGCTGCCTGCCGCTGGCGCCGCTGCTGGGCGGCTCGGCGGATTTCGTGGAGGACGGGGTGAGCGGCTTCCTCGCCGACACCACCGACGAGGCCGCGGTCGACACCGCGCTGCGGCGGCTGCTCTCGCTCTCCGAGGGCGAGCGGCGGCGCATGCGCCTCGCCGCGCTGGACGCGGTGGCGGGCTTCACGCCGGTCCGCGCCGCCATCTCCGAGCTGCGGGCGCTGGGCCTGGGCTGAATGACTTCCGTCAAAAAGGGACACGCATGGCGCGACCGACAGCCCTGATCACCGGCGTGGCCGGCCAGGACGGCTCCTACCTGGCCGAGCTGCTGCTGGAGAAGGGCTACCTCGTGCACGGCATGCACCGCCGCGCCTCGGGCACCGGCCGCATCGACCATCTGCGCGGCCACGAGGCCTTCCGGCTGCATCATGGCGACCTGACGGACGGCTCCGCGATGATCCGCCTGTTGCAGGCGATCGTGCCCGACGAGATCTACAACCTCGCCGCGCAGAGCGACGTGGCGGTGAGCTTCGAGGTGCCGGAGTACACCGCCGAGAGCGACGCGATGGGCGTGGTGCGGCTGCTGGAGGCGATCCGCATCCTGAAGCTCGACGCCACGCGATTCTACCAAGCCTCGACCAGCGAACTCTACGGCAAGGCGCACGCGGTGCCGCAGAACGAATCCACGCCCTTCCACCCACGCTCGCCCTATGCGGTGGCCAAGCTCTACGCCTTCTGGATCGCGGTGAACTACCGCGAGTCCTATGGGATGCACGCCTCCAACGGCATCCTGTTCAACCATGAGAGCCCGCGGCGCGGCCTGGGCTTCGTGACGCGCAAGATCACCCACGCGGCGGCAGCGATCCATCTTGGCAAGCTCGACTGCCTGCATCTGGGCAACCTCTCGGCCAAGCGCGACTGGGGGCATGCGCGCGACTATGTGGAGGGGATGTGGCGCATGCTCCGGCAGGACCAGCCGGACGACTACGTGCTCGCCACCGGCACCAACCACACGGTGCGCGACTTCACGGCGCTCGCCTTCCGCGAGACCGGCGTGGAGCTGGAATGGGAGGGCGAAGGCGTGGACGAGACCGGGCGCTGCGCCACGACCGGCAAGGTCCTGGTGCGCGTGGACCCGGCCTTCTTCCGCCCGGCCGAGGTGGAGCTGCTGATCGGCGACGCGTCCCGCGCCCGCGAGCGGCTGGGCTGGGCGCCGCGGATCGGCCTCGCCGAGATGGTGACCGAGATGGTGAAGGCCGACCTCGCCCTCCTCGCGGGGTAGTTGCCAATCGGCGTATCGATGAGGCAGTTCCAGTGATGGCAGCAGTGCCCGACGATCTCGTCGTGGTCCTGGACGACCCTGTTGGGGAAGCCAGTTGCCGCGCATGAACTGCCAGGCGGCTCGGTTTCTCGCTACAGCGTTTCGGTTCCGCCCCGCTGTCAGGCAGAAAATCCACTCATCGCGCTGTCCGAATCCAAGCCACCTCTACGACGAATTACCCCTAAAGATGTCATATAAGGCACAACCCAAGGTTGTTGAAAACTTTTACAGCGAGGTCTCTGACTTTAATGACTCAAGGATAATCGTCTGATTTTCATGAGTTTTTTTCATGGCATCAAACTTGCTTCCCATGGGTTTTGGCAGACTCCTCTGCCTTTAACCGTTGAAGGATACGCTCATGAAAAAGCTCCTTTTGGCCGGTATCG
>JAQGHZ010000547.1 GCA_028291485.1 Rubritepida sp.
CAGGCGCCCCCTCCCGGCTTCGATGGAACCTGGGACGTCACGCTGGCGTGTCCCATGCACTCCGATGGAGCTTTAGGTTACGAATACCGCTTCCCGGTAGAGGTGCGTGATGGGGTTCTTCGAGGACAACACAGGACAACAGGCCGCACGAGTTCCCTGACTTTGGAAGGAACCATCGGCCCCGATGGGGCGGCCTATCTCACAGCGAACGGCGTTACGGGCGAGACGGCATACAACGTCGCGCGCATGTCTCCCGCCGTTCCGTATACGTATCACGTCCAAGCCACTTTCGCCGGGTCGCGTGGGAGCGGACGGCGCGTTGAGGTTCGGATCTGCGACTTTCAATTCGTCAGACGATAAGCTCGCTCGACGCTGCTGATCGGCCCCCTGAGGGGCCATCCAGCCTTCCGTCATCCCAAGCCGCGGTGTAACGCGAAGCCTCGGGATTGGGGGAACGTCACATGCGGGTTCTGGTGCTGGGCGCGGGCGCGCTGGGCGGATATTACGGCGGCCGACTGGCCGAGGCTGGCGGCGACGTGACCTTCCTCGTGCGGCCCGCCCGCGCGGCGATACTGGCGCGGGACGGCCTCGTCATCGAGAGCCAGTTCGGCAATGCGAAGCTCACGCCCAAGACCATCCTGGCCGATGAGGTCCAGCCGGGCTGGGATGTGATCCTGCTCACCTGCAAGGCCTATGATCTGGAGGATGCGATCGCCACGATCCGGCCTGGGGTTGATGCGCGCACCGCCATCCTGCCGGTGCTGAACGGGCTCTCGCATATTGAGACCCTGCAGAAGGAATTCGGCGCGGAGCACGTCCTGGGCGGGCTGTGCAAGATCCAGGCGACGCTGACTCCGACCGGCACTGTGAAGCAGTTGAACGACTGGCGCTGGCTCTCCTTCGGCGAGATGGCGGGCGGCACCAGCCCGCGCGTCGAGGCGCTCGAAGCCGCCTATGCGAGCGCCGTCGGCGTCGAGGCCAAGGCGGTGCCGAACATCGCGCAGCGCCTATGGGAAAAGCTGGTTCACCTGGGCACAAGCGCGGTCGGCACCGTGCTGATGCGCGCCAATGTCGGCGAGATCGTGCGGGCCGGCGGTTCGCCGATGCTGCAGGCCATCCTGGAGCGCAATGCCGCCATCGCGGCCCATCACGGGCATCCCATGCCGGATGCCTTCATGGCCGAATACCGCGCCTTGTTCAACGATCCCGCCAGCGCCTACGCGACCTCGATGCTGCGCGACATCGAGGCCGGCAACCGCATCGAGGGCGAGCACATCCTGGGCTTCCTGCATGAGGCGGCACAGCGCGCCGGCGTGGACACCGCGATCCATGAGACGGCCGCGCTGCACGCGCGCAGCTACGATCAGCGACGCGCTGCCGGGCGGCTGATTCACGCCTGAGGCGAAGAAGCCTCAGGCGATCAGACGCGCTGCCGGACGGTTGATTCACGCTCGAGGCCGAAGAAGCCTCAGGCGATCAGACGCGCTGCTGGGCGGCTGATTCACACCCGAGGCCGAAGAAGCCTCAGGCGATCAGACGCCAGCGCCTTCCGTAAGCGCGCGCAGCTTCTCGGCCTGCACCTTGCCCAACGCGGTCCTCGGCAGTTCCGCGATACGGATCACCGCGCGCGGATGCTTGAAGCGCGCGAGCCTGCGCTCGAAATGCGCCGCCATCACCGCCTCGTCGAATTCCGGCGTGACCACGACGACCGCAATGGGCACCTCGCCCCAGCGCGGATCGGCGCGGCCGATCACGGCGCATTCGCGCAGGCCCGGCACCTCGTGCAGCACGCGCTCCAGTTCGGCCGGGTAGATGTTCTCGCCGCCCGAGATGATCACGCGCTTCAGCCGGTCGGTGAACCAGAAGCGGCCCTCGGTGCCCTGGTGCCCGACATCGCCCGTCCGGAACCAGCCGCCGTGCAGCGCCTCCGCCGTCTCCTCGGGGCGCCCCCAATAGCTGGACATCACGTTGGGGCCGCGGATCTCGATCTCGCTCGTCGCGCTGATCCGCGCCTCGCAGAGAGGCGCCGGCCGGCCGATGGAGCCCGGCGCCGCCAGCGCCTCCGCGCGCGTCTGCGCGATGGCGATGGGGCCCGTCTCGGTCATCCCGTAGACCTGCTGGACCGGGATGCCGCGGTCGTGGAAGGCCTGGATCAGCGCCATCGGCACTTCGGAAGAGCCGGCGCCGATCGCGCGCAGCGAGGACAAGTCCTCCGCCGGCCAGCGCGGATGGTTCACCAGCGCCGCCATCACGGCCGGCACGAGCAAAGTGAGCGTTGGCCGATGCGCCCGCACCGCGTCGAAGAAGCCGTCGGGGTCGAATTTCGGCAGCAGCGTCACGCGCGCGCCGGCCAGCAGCGCCGGCACCGTCTGGATGTTCAGCCCGCCCACATGGAAGAGCGGCAGCACCGTCAGCACATGGTCGTCCGGCGTCAGCTCGAAGACCTGCTTCGCATTCTCGGCATTCGCGTGGAGCGCGGCGGCGGAGAGCATCGCGCCCTTGGGCCGCCCCATCGTGCCGGAGGTATAGCCGATCAGCAGCGCGTCGCATCGCGCTTCGGTCGGCACGGGGCGCGGCGCCACGGCGCCGCTCGAAGGACCGTAGCGCACCAGGCGCAGCCCGGCATCCTCGGCGATCCATTGCAGCTCGTCGGCCGCCAGCCGCCAGTTCAGCGGTACCAGCGTAAGACCCAGTCGCTCGCAGGCGAAGAGCAGCGCGATCATCGAGGGATCGTTCAGCCCGATCCATCCCACGCGGTCGCCCTTTGTCGCGCCGGCGCGCCGCAGCGCGATCTCCTCGGCGGCGATCAGCGGCTCCAGCGCGACCAGGTCGAACGGCGTCACGGAAGACCGCCCGCTCCGCTATCCGGCCGCACGAGCGGCCGGCGCGCCGCGACCGCCTTTTCCGGCAGCGCCACCTTCCAGGGCGCAAAGCCAAGACGCCGGAGGCGGCGCCCGACGTCCGAGGGCGGAAGAATCTTCAATCCACTTCACCCTTTTCGTAGAGCGCGTCACGGCCGATGCGGTCGATGCAGAGCTCCGCCGTCCAGGGCAGCATCAGCGAGCCGCAGCGGCTGTCGCGGTAGGTGCGCTCCAGCGGCAGCGATTTCAGCATGGCCTGGCCGCCGCAGGTCCGCACCGCCTTGGCCGCGATGGCATTGGCGTTCTCCATCACCGTGTTCTGCGCCGCCAGCGCGCGCAGGATCTGCTCCTTCGAGGGATCGGGACCGGCTTCGCTGATCGCCAGGAACCAGAGCGCCTTGGTCTGCTCCAGCATCACGCGCATCTCGGCGACGGCGACCTGCTTGGTGGGATACATGCGACGCTTCACGGGAGGCGTGCCGGGCTGCTCGCCGCGCAGGTAGCGCACGCAGAAATCATAGGCCGCCTGGGCGAGGCCCATATAGGTCGGCGTCAGCGTCATGAACATGTGCGGCCAGCGGCTCGCGGCCTGGAAGTACAGGCCAGGCGGCATGAGCGAGGCGCTCTCCGGAACGAAGACGTCGCGGAAGATCAGGTTGCGGCTGACCGTCCCGCGCATGCCGAGCGGATCCCACTCGCCCTCGGCGCTGACACCCAGCGCGTCCTTCGGGATGGCGAGATAGAGCGTGTCCCGGCGCGAGAGTTTTTCCTCGCCATGCACCTCGGTGCAGAGAATGCCGTAATAGTCCGCATGCCCGGACAGCGACGCGAAGATCTTTTTGCCGTTGATGCGAAAACCGCCCTCGACGGGCGTTGCCGTGGTGCCGAAGGCCACGGTCCCCGCCGCCGCGGCGCCGCCTTCGGAAAACGGCTGCGAGAAGATCGCGCCGCGCTCCAGGATGTTCGCGTAATGCAGCGCGCGGCGCTCGCGGTGGAGCGCGCGCGTGGCGGCGTCCATCTCAAGATCGTCGGTCAGCAGCCCGGTCCAGAGCGTGCTGCACACATGCATGTTCCAGGTGAGCGCGGTCGCGCCGCAATACCGCCCGAACTCGGCCGCCGCGAGGCAGTAGGCCCGGAAATCCGCCCCCATGCCGCCGTCCTCGACCGGCACGCAGATGCCGAGCCAGCCTTCCCTCCGCATGTCGTCGTAATTGTCGGTCGGGAAGCTCGCCTCGCGATCCCATTTCGCCGCGCGCGGTGCCAGCACGCGCGCGCCGAACTCGCGGGCGCGGTTCGTCAATTCCGCCTCGAAGGGCGACAGCCGAAAGCCGCTGATATCGAAGATGGGCGCGTCGCTCATGGCCAGACGTCCTTCAGCAACCGCGCCGCATGGATGCCGCAGAGCTGGGACAGCCGCGCCTCAGGATGCAGATGCAGATAGCGTCCGACCAGGTCGAAGCCGATCGCATAGCCCGCCCAGCGCGGCGGCGCTTCCTGCGCGCGGCCATAGGGCAAGGCGCTGCTGCCATGGAACCACGCCGCGTGGTCGTAATGCAGCGCGCCGGCCGCCTCGCACGCGCGGCCGGACCATTCGGCCAGCGCCTCGGCGCGGAGTGCCGTCTCCCAGAGCTCCGCCGGCGTCTGCAGGCATTCATGCACGAAATGGCCGGCGAGCCCCTCGCTCACCAGCGCGTCGCCGAGCGTGTGGTTCCAGCCGATCGCGGCGAAGCGCAGGCAATGGTGCAGCTCGTGCACCACGAGGCGCTGCACGGCGCCCTCCGCCAGCGAATCCGCGAAGCGCGGATTCCGCGGATCGAGCGACAGGCTGAAGAAGCTCGGCCGATAGGCGTGGGCGGCGATACCGAGCTCGGAAATGGCGGATCCCGGCACGTTCTGCACGACGATGTCGAGGGCGGGCAGCGCGGCGCGGCGGTCCGCCGCCTCGCAGCCGGCGTTGATTTCCGCCGTCAGCACCTCGCGCCAGGGGGCGAGCGTTCCACCGGCCTCCAGCCAGTGCAGCCGCCAATCACTCACGACGGGGCGCTCACGACGGGGCGCTCACGCGAGAAAATCCCGCAGCACTTCGTGGAAGGCATCCGGCGCCTCGAGCGGCAGCAGGTGCCCGACGCCGGGAATCACCACCAGCCGCGCATCCGGCATTGCGTCGGCCATGCGCTGCATGCCGCGCGGCGGCGCCGTCGCGTCCGCCTCGCCAGCGATGAGCAGGCTCTTCTGCGTCACCTGGCCCAGGTCGCCGCGCCGGTCGAAGCCGGTGAGCATGCCGAGCGTCGTGCGATAGGCGCGCTCGTCCACGCTCGCCATGGCGGCGATGGCCGCGGGAACGGCGCCGGGATCGGCAGCCGGCCCCGGCATGGTCGGCACCAGCGCGGCGGCGACGCCGGCCATGCCCAGCCCCTCGTCCAGCGGCTTCTGGCGCGCGGCCAGAAAAGTCTCGCGAAAGGCAGGATCGCGGCTGCCGAAGGCGGGCGAACTCGCGACGATCACCAGACGGCGCACGTGGTCCGGATGCCGCAGCGCCATCTCCAACGCGACCATCCCCCCGAGGGAATGCCCGACGACATCCGCACGCGGAATCCCACGCGAGGCGAGCAGCGCCATCGCCGCATCGGCCACGGCCGAGAAGCTGTCCAGCGCCGGCTCCGCGCCGTCGTAGCCGCGCATGTCCATGGCGATGACGTGATGGTCGGCAGACAGCGCGTCGATCGTCGGCTGCCACAGCGACGCCCGACCGCCGATGCCGTGCAGCAGCAGCACGGCCGGCCCATTCCCCCCCTTGGGGCCCGCCTCGATGGTCACAGCAGGACTCCCTCCCGCACGACCTCTTCGCCGTCGAGCGTGATCGTGGTGTGGAAGACGGGGATGTCGAAATGCCCCTCGGTGAAGCGGTTCGCGAATTCGTTCGCGCCGGTCGAGAAGAGGAAGTTTCCGGCCACCGCGCGCAGCTCCGTGCCGTTGGTGTCCTCGCGGTCATGGAATGCCAGCGCCTCGTAGCGCGCGCGGCGGTTCAGCCCCCAGCCGACATGCGAGACGGCATAGGCCGCGCGGTCGCCCCAGGCCTCCAGGTAGCGCCGCATCATCTCGGCATCGGCGCCGCGGCCTTCGATATCCGTGATGTGGTCGTCCTCGATCGTCAGCGCGATCGGCGATTCGATATAGCGTTTGAAGGTGAGGTTCACGTCGCCCGCATCGAGCACGAGCCGGCCCTGCACGCTTCCCTCCCGTGGGAAGCTCACGAGAATTCCACCCGGCCAATGCGCGATGGTGCCGGGCCGGTCCGTCCAGCCCCAGACGCCGACGCTCGGCGCGCCCTCCATCGCGACTTCGAGGTCGGTGCCCGCGGCGGAGGACACGTGCATGCGCTTCGCCGCCCGCGCACGCTTCACCGCCGCCTTCGCGGCCACCTCGTCCTCGTCCGTCGGGACGAGACGCTCCAACGTATCGGGATGCTCGTTGCTGACCATCAGCACGCGGCTGCCGGCGCCGAGGATCCGCTTGAGCTCCGGCGCGTGCAGCAGCCCCTCGACCGTCAGGTCCACGATGAAGGTGGAGGCCGCCATCGCCGCCAGCGCGGCCGGATGCCCGGCGATGGCGCGCGAGGCCCCGGTCGAGCGCACCGGCACGGGCGCCGTCGGCCGTGGCGTGGGCAGGGTGCAGCGGAAATGGCGCGCTCCGAGCCGCGCCAGCGCCGCCTCGGCGAGTGCCACGTTCAGCGCCCGCGAGCGGCTCTCGGCGAGAACACAGACCGGCTCCCCCCTCGCCACCCGGCATCGGCGGAAGACGGCCTCGAAGGCGTCGATCCAGGAGGGTTCCAGGGCAGTGACGGACAAAGGGAAGCTCCTCGGGCGCCGCGAGGCTACCTCATGAAAAAGCATATGTCAGCGATCCGTAATTCCCCTTAATTGCATGCCGATGAACGTGACGGCCAATGTCCGCCCACCAAATCAACTGGGTCAGGGGATGTTTATGGACGGGATTCTGGTTCGCTCCACCGTCACCAATGAGCGGTTTGTCGACGACTATCTGCTTTATCTGATGGCACGCGCCTCGCACGCGATTTCATCGGAATTCCATTCCACCCTGCGCAAGGCCGGCGTTTCCATCCCTGTGTGGCGCGTGCTGGCGACCCTCTCCGGCAGCCCGGGCGAGACCGTCACCGGCCTGGCCGAGGCCTGCCTCCTCCAGCAGCCCACCATGACCAAGCTGCTCGACCGCATGGTCCGCGACGGCATCGTGAAGCGCATGCCCGACCAGCGCGACCGCCGCGTCGTCCGCATTCAGATGCTGCCCCGCGGCGAGCAGATGGTGCGCGAGCTGCTGGTCTCCGCCAAGGCGCACGAGACCGAGGTGATGGCCCGCTTCCCGTCCGTGGACCGCATGCAGCTCAAGCAGCTCCTGCGCGCCATGCTGACCAAGCCCCCGCGGGCCCGCCGCAGCGCGCCCGCCATCATTGCTTGAAGCTGCCCCGCCCCGACCAGCTCGGCCGGATCGCGCTGATCCTGGTCGCGCTGGGGGTGGTGGTGCAGATCCTGGTCCTGGTGCTGTCCTAGAGAGGCCGATTCACGGCTTCGGCGATCCCATCCCCGGATCGCATCCTGCCTCCTTCCCAACGGGCGTCCCTCGCAACGGGCGGCCGTCTGCGTTATCTCGGGGGGCGTGACCCAACCGACTCCCCCCTTTCTCGACCATGACCGCCCGCCGGTGCCCGACCTCGTCGTGCCCCGCGGCGTCACCCCCTTCCACCTCGAAGGCAAGCCGGTGCGCGGGCGGATCGTCCGCCTCGGCCCCTTGGCCGACGCCCTGCTCACGCGCCACGCCAACCCCGATGCCGTGACGCGGCTGCTGGGCGAGGCGCTGGCGCTGACCGCCGGCCTCGCCTCGGCGCTGAAGTTCCGCGGCAGCTTCTCGCTCCAGGCCAAGGGAGACGGGCCCATCTCCATGCTGATCGCGGACTGCACCGATTCGGGCGAGCTGCGCGGCTATGTCCGCGTCGAGCCCGACAAGCTCGCCTTGTATGGCAAGAAGCCCTCCGCCCGGGCGCTGCTCGGCCGCGGCTACCTCGCCTTCACCTGCGACCAGGGGCCGGACACCGAGCGCTACCAGGGCATCGTCGCCATCGAGGGCGTGGACCTGGCGGAGATGACCGGC
>JAQGHZ010000317.1 GCA_028291485.1 Rubritepida sp.
GCCACGGCGAAGTCGACCTGGCTGGCGAGCATGCCGATCATCGCATCGCCGGCGCCGCGATAGGGCACGTGGAGGCAGCGCACGCCGGCCGCCACCAGCAGGCCCTCGGCGTAGAAGTGCAGCACGCTGCCGATGCCGCCGCTGCCATAGGAAAGCTTCTCCGGGTTTTGCCGGGCGTGCTCGACGAATTCCGCGTAGCTCCGGATCGGCAGGCCCTCGCGCACCACCAGGACGGTGCGGCCCCGCGCGCTGTCCGTGATGGGCGAGAAGCCGTTCGCATGGTCCCAGGGCAGACGGCGGAAGACGTAGGGGACCATCGAATAGGTGGTGTCGATGGCCAGCAAAGTGAGGCCGTCGGGCGCGGCGCGCGCGGCCTCGGCCATGCCGATCGTGCCGGTGGCGCCGGTCCGGTTCTCCACGAAGAACTGCTGGCCGATCTGCTCCGTCAGCTTCTGCGCGACCTTGCGGCCCACGGCATCCACCGCGCCGCCGGGTGGGAAGGGGGCGATGATCCGCACCGGCCTTGCGGGATAGGCCTGGGCCCGGGCGATGGAGGGCGAGGCAAGGCCCGCGCCCGCCGCGAGCAGCGGCAGGATCCGGCGACGTGTCGTTTTCATGTTCGTTTCCTCCAGTTTCGTTCTTGGGACGTTGTCAGCTGTCCGGCAGACGCTCCGGAATATCCACGGTCAGCGACAGCAGCCGGAACGAGTTGCTCTTGCCGTGGCCGTCGAGGTTGAGGCTGCCGTTCACGCCGCCCTCCAGCACCTCGTCCACCACGAAGTTGAAGGCGTGCAGGCCCGGCAGGTCATAGCGCACGCAGCCGGTCGCGCCGCGATGCGTGAACAGCGCGAGCACGCGGTCGGCCGTGACCTGCTCGCCGAGCAGCGCGTAATGCGCGGGGTCGTAGGGCATCAGCGACATGTTCAGCCGGTTGCCTTTGTCGCCGGCGCGGCTGTGGGCGATCTCGTGGAGCATCACGGTGGTCATGCGCTGATCTCCTTCGCGGTGCGGACGACGACGCGCGTCGGCACGCGCTCGCGCAGCACGAGATGGCTGCGGGTGAGGATGCGCGGCGTGACGCGCCACCGCGCGCCGCCCGTGCCCGCCGTGCCGCAGCAGAGCATGGCGAGCACCTCGCGCGAGGCCTGGTCGGCGTCGTCGCGCGTATGCGCCTCGACGGCGAGGCGGATGCGGATATCCTCCGGCTCGGGGCCGGCGTAGTTGCGCCAGAGCGTGCCGGCGTCGCTGTCATGCACGCTGGCGATGCCGATCAGGTCCACGCGGGCGCGGACGTCGAGGCCGCGGATCTTCATGCGCTGCAGCAGCACCTCGGCGGTGGCGCGGGCGCGGGCCAGGGCGTTGGGGCCGGCGACGGAGACCTCGCCCTCGCCGAGCCAGCTCCCCTCGAAGCTCGCGGTGACCTTGAGCGTGTCGGGGCGGGCATGGCCGCGCAGGTTGTGCAGCGCGACGCGGTCCTTGCCCACCTGCTCGACGCGGCATTGGCTGATGTCGAGAACCACGTCCGGCGTGATGTAGTGCGAGGGGTCGTGCAGCTCGTAGAGCAGCTGCTCCTTGATGGTGCGCAGGTCCACGAGGCCGCCGGTATTCGCCGCTTTCGTGATGACGAGGCCGCCGTCGGCGGTCACCTCCGCGATCGGAAAACCGATATTCGCCGGATCGGGAATGTCCTTGAAGCCCGGATCCCAGAAGACGCCGCCGGTGACCTGGCTGCCGCATTCCAGCAGGTGGCCCGTGGCCGCGCCGAGAGCCAGCGCATCCCAGTCGTCGAAGCGCCAGCCAAAATGGTGCGCGAGCGGCGCGATGGCGAGCGCGGGATCGCTGGTGCGGCCGGCGACGACGACATCCGCATCCTGCTGCAGCGCCTCGACCAGCGGCTCCGCGCCGATATAGGCATTGGCGGCGATGAGCTTCCAGGCGCCCATGTCCAGCCCGGCATCCGCCTCGTGCACGGGCAACTGCCCGCCGGCGACGAGGCCGGTGACGTCGTCGCCCTCGACGAGCGCGATGCGCAGGTCGGGCAGGCCCTTTGCCATCGCGAGCTTCGCGACGGCAACAGCGGCCGCGGGCGGATTGGCCGCGCCCCAATTGCCGAGCAGCGGGATATTGTTCTGCTTCGCCAGCGCCAGGATGGGATCGAGCAGCCGCTCCAGCATCGGTTCGTAGCCGGCATTCGGATCGCGCCGCTTCTCGAGATGCGCCAGCGCCACGGTGCGCTCGCCGAGCGTCTCGAAGAACATCGCCGAAGGCAGCCCGCTGGCGATGAGCGTCTTCAGGACGGGGAGGGGGGCATCGACGCGATCGCCCGAGAAGCCGGCGCCGTTGCCGACGAGAAACCTGTTGTCTGCCATGAACTCCTCCGGCCGGCAGTCTTGGTCGCGCGCGACAGCGCGGTCAACCACCGGGCCGGGGCGCACGAAACCTTTCCGCGCGCGGGAGCTTTGACATGAAGGGGGTGACCCGAGGTTCACATGACATTCGACGCCGAACAGACGACAGCCTCGGCGGAGATCAGCCCCTTGCTGCGCTTCTTCCAGCGCAGGGACAGGCTCGGCCGCGAGGAGCAGGCGCTGATCGAGGCGCTGCCGCTGCGCACGCAGCGCTTCCGGCGCGGCGACGAGATCATCCGGCAGCATTCACGACCTCTGGAGAGCTGCCTCATCCTCGATGGGTTCGCGGCGCGGCTGCTGCACATGGCCGACGGCAAGCGCCAGATCACCGCGGTCCACATCCCCGGCGACTTCGTGGATCTGCACGGGCTGCTGCTGAAAGTCATGGATCACAGCGTCACGGCCGTCTCGGATTGTCGCGCGGCCTTCGTGCCGCATCCGGCGATCATCCAGCTGGCCGAACAGGCGCCGCATATCGGGCGGCTCTTCTGGATGTCGACGACGATCGACGCGGCCATCCAACGCGCCTGGATCGGCTGCCTGGGACGGCGCTCGGCGGTGACGCATCTCGCCTATCTCATCTGCGAGATGTACCTGCGACTGAACGCCGTGGACCTGGCCAGCGACAACCGGATGGGCTTGCCCGTCACCCAATCTGAGATGTCTGACATACTCGGCCTCTCGGCCGTTCACGTGAATCGCGTGGTTCAGGAGCTTCGGCGCACGGGGCTCATCTCCTGGGTCAAGGGCGAGGTGACCATCCTCGATTTCGACCGGCTCACCGAATTCGCCGATTTCGATCCGACCTACCTCAACCTGATGCGGCAGCCGCGCTGAGCACCCGCGCGACGGCCTCGCGCCATTCGGCCTTGCGGCGATCCGCCTCCGGACGCGCCATGCCGGGCAGGAAGCGGCGGTCTCGCCGCCAATGGGTGGAGGCGTCGCCGGGCGGCGGCAGGAGTCCGGCCTGGAGGCCCGCCAGATAGGCCGCGCCCAGCGCCGTCGTCTCCGGCACCACGGGCCGGTCCACCGGCGCGCCGAGGATGTCGGCGAGGAACTGCATGGTCCAGTCGCTGGCCACCATGCCGCCGTCCACGCGCAACACGGTGTGGCCCATGCCGGGCCAGTCGCGGCGCATGGCGTCGATGAGGTCGGCGGTCTGCAGCGCCACGCTCTCCAGCGCGGCCCGGCAGATCTCGGCACGGCCGGAGGCGCGGGTGAGGCCGAGGATCGCACCGCGCGCCTCCGCGTCCCACCAGGGCGCGCCGAGGCCGGTGAAAGCGGGCACCAGATGCACGCGCTGCGCCGGGTCCGCGCGCGCCGCAAGCTCGCCCGCCTCGCTGGCCCTGGCGATGATGCCGAGCCCGTCGCGCAGCCATTGCACGGTCGCGCCGGCCATGAAGATGGAGCCCTCCAGCGCATAGGCGCGGCGCCCGTCGAGCTGCCAGGCGATGGTGGTGAGCAGCCGGTTCGTCGAGGCCACCGCCTCCTCGCCCGTCACGACAAGGGCGAAGCAGCCGGTGCCGTAGGTGGACTTGATCATGCCCGGCTCGAAGCAGGCCTGGCCTATGGTCGCCGCCTGCTGGTCGCCCGCCATGCCGAGGATGGGGATGGAGCCGCCCAGCAGCCGGGTCTCGCCGAATCGCGTGGCGCAGTCGCGCACCTCGGGCAGGATCTTCAGGGGGATGCGGAAGAGATCCAGCATCTCCTCGTCCCATTCGCCCCGGCGGATGTCGAAGAGCAGCGTGCGCGCGGCGTTGGTGGCATCCGTGGCGTGGACGCGGCCCTCGGTCAGGCGGAACAGGAGAAAGCTGTCCACCGTGCCGAAGCAGAGCTCGCCGCGCCCGGCGGCGGCACGGGCGCCGGGCGTGTTGTCCAGCAGCCACGCGAGCTTGGTCGCGGAGAAATAGGGATCGAGCAGCAGCCCCGTCCGCGCGGTGACCAGCTCCTCGTGCCCCGCCGCGCGCAGCGATTCGCAGAGCGCCGCGGTCCGCCTGTCCTGCCAGACCGGCGCACGCCCGACCGCGCGGCCCGTGGCGCGCTCCCACAGCACGGTGGTCTCGCGCTGGTTGGTGATGCCGATGCCGGCGACGTCGGATGGCGCGGCGCCCGCCTGGTCCAGTGCCTCGCGCAGGACACGAAGGGAATGCGCCGCGATATCCTCCGGCTCATGCTCCACCCAGCCGGGCGCGGGGAAGTGCTGCGGCAGCTCCACCTGGGCCGTGGCAACCGGCACGAGCGCGGCGTCGAAGGCGATGGCGCGGGTGGAGGTGGTGCCCTGATCGAGGGCGAGCAGGAGCGTCACAGAACATGTCTGGGCAAGAAACTTCCCTCCCAATTCCGTTGACGCAACAACGGACTGCCTCATACCTTCGGCCTGAAACGAGCAGAAGACGGAAACCCCCACATGGTCAACAAGCTTGCCGCGCTCGCCCTGGCGGGCAGCCTTTTTGCGCTCCCGGCCCTGGCGCAGGACTTCAACCAGCGCCCGACCTTCGGGACGATGGAGCTGCAGACGAACTTCCAGCCGGACCCGCGCTCGATCGACGTGACGGCCGGCGGCAACATCAATTCCGAGCGGCTGGGCAATGGCTGCACGGGCTCGATCGCCAATGCGCCGGACGTGCGGCTGACCTTCACCGCCGGTCGCTTCCCGCTCTACATCTCCGTGACGTCGCAGGCGGATACGACGCTGGTCGTGAACCTTCCGGACGGAACCTGGGTCTGCAACGACGACCTGAACGACCTCAACCCGGGCATCGTGCTGGATCGGCCGGCCTCGGGTCAGTACGACATCTGGATCGGCGTCTTCGGCGGCGGCACGGGCATCCCGGCCAAGCTGTCGATCTCGGAGGTTCCGCCCCAGCGGCGCTGATTTGACGCGGCGCTGCCGCGGGTCTGAAATCGTTGGGGCCGGCGGAAGGTTCCGCCGGCCCTATTCTTTTGCGTCCAGGATTCCCGCCCCATGCCCGTGAACAACAGCATCGCCGCCTTCGCCGAAGAGATGACCGAATGGCGACGGGACATCCACGCCCATCCGGAGCTGCGCTTCGAGGAGTTCCGCACCTCCGACACGGTGGCGAAGAAGCTGGAGGAATGGGGCCTCGAGGTGCATCGCGGCATCGCCGGCACGGGCGTGGTGGGCGTGCTGCGCAGCGGCAACTCCGGCCGCACCATCGGCCTGCGCGCCGACATGGACGCGCTGCCCATGCCGGAGGAAACCGGCCTGCCGCATGCCTCGACCATCCCGGGCAAGATGCACGCCTGCGGGCATGACGGGCACACGACCATGCTGCTCGGCGCGGCCAAGTACCTGGCCGAGACGAAGAACTTCGACGGCACGGTCCACTTCCTCTTCCAGCCCGGCGAGGAGGGCGGCGCCGGCGCGCGGATCATGATCGAGGAAGGGCTGTTCGAGCGCTTCCCCTGCGACAGCGTCTACGGCATCCACAACGACCCCGGCCTGAAGCTGGGCGAGACCTCGGTGGTGGCGGGGCCGATCCTCGCCGCCTCGGACGGCGTGATCATCACGGTGCAGGGGCGCGGCGGGCATGCGGCGCGGCCGCATATCGCGCTCGACCCGATCCTGGTGGGCGCGCAGATCGTGGTGGCGATCCAGGGCATCGTGGCGCGGCGGGTGGACCCGCTGGATTCGGCGGTGATCAGCCTCTGCCAGTTCCACGCGGGCACGGCCAACAACGTGATCCCCAACACCGCGACCGTCAGCGGCACCGTCCGCACGCTGCGGCCGGAGACGCGCGACGAGATGGAGCGGCTGATCACGCAGATCGCGAAGAACACGGCGGCGATGTACGACGCCGAGGCCACGGTGGAGTACCGGCGCGGCTACCCGCCCACGGTGAACCACGAGGCCGAGACCGAGCGCGCGGCGCTGGCGGCGGCGAAGGTGATGGGGGCCGACAAGGTGATCCGCAAGCGCCCGCCGGCCATGGGCGCGGAGGATTTTTCCTACATGCTGATCGAGCGTCCCGGGTGCTTCCTGAAGCTCGGGCAGGCGGCGGCGGACAAGGGTGGGGTGCCGGTGCACAACACGAAGTACGACTTCAACGACGACGCGCTGCCGATCGGGGCGAGCTTCTTTGCGGCGATCGTGGAGCAGGAGCTGGCGCGGGGCTGACTGCACTATTGAAGGTCCAGGAGACGGTGAACATCCATGTTCACCCTGGCGGGTGAGCGAGAGAGGGGGAGCCCTCTCGCTACCTTCCGGCATAGAGACGGGTGAGTTCTGGCTCGTACCCCGCCAGCGGCCGGGCCCGCCCCGACCGAGTCGCTGGCGCCAGCCCCGCCAGCGCCCCCGCTAGCCTGACCCCGGCCGCCGTCCCATCCACCAACGGTGCCGCCACATCCTTCGCCAGCACCGGCGCCAGCCCGGCCAGCGGCCCGCCCGCGAGGATCACCACCTCCGCCCCGTCCTGCTCGATGCTCTCCCGGCAGAGGTCCAGGATCATGTCCCGCCGCTCCTCCGCCACCCGGCCCGGATCGCCCGAGAAGGCCGGCCCCATCCGGAACCCCGCGCAGCGCGAGGTCAGCCCCGCGCGCTCCAGGCAATCCTCGAACATGGGCTTCAGCGCCGCGGTGAAGCTCACGATGCCGAAACGCCGGCCCAGCAGGCAGGCCGCGTGGAAGGCGGCCTCGCTGATGCCGATCACCGGCACGTCGAACAGCTCCTTGGCCGCCTCCACGCCCGGGTCGCCGAAGCAGGCCACCACCGCCGCGTCGAACTGACCCTTCCGCGCCGCCAGCGCCGCCACCGTCGCCGGCCCGGCCACCATCCAGTCCGCCCGCGTCACGATGAGCGGCAAGCCGAAGGGCGCGCTGACCGTCTCCACCGTGCAGCCCTCCGGCAGCGCGGCCTCGGCCGCCAGCGCGATTCGCGCCGTCACTGAAACCGTGGTGTTGCTGTTCACGACGAGGATGCGGCAGGGCATCGGCGGCTCCTGAAGAGTGTTCGGCGCGTGATTCAGACCTGCGGCGCCTACGCGCTTCGGTCATCACGCTTCAGATGGTGCCCGGCCAGCGGGAAGTACTGTATCCTATCCCGCGATGGCTCCCGACACCCAGGCTCTGGCCGATCCCAGCCCCAGCTACACCGGTGCGATCCGCGGGGCGGGCGCGCCCAAGCGCGGTCGCTTCCTGGGGCGGATCGGCACGCGCGCGGCCGTCATCCTGATCCTGATGTTTTCCGTCCTCGCCTTCCTGGCCGGCAACTCGCTCTT
>JAQGHZ010000319.1 GCA_028291485.1 Rubritepida sp.
AGGAAGCCGGTGCCGGTGGAGACGGCACGCGCCTGGGCGTTGGGCGACGCATGCGGCGTGCCGGGCGCCGGACCGGCGAGGGGGCCCGAGGTCGGCGGTGGACGGGTCGCCGTGGGGGCCGTGGGCGCGGGCGGGCGGGCGTTCGCCAGCTCGATGTTGCGGTTCGCGCAGATGTCCTGGTCGCGCAGCAGCACCTCGCGCGTGTCGCCGAGCACGAGCCGGAGGTCGAAGCGGCAGCCGGCATCGGCATTGGGATTCACGCGGAAGCCGCCTCCATCGGTCAGCGGCCGGTTCGGCTGCAGCAGGTTGCTGCCCCAGTCGCCCTGGACCCCGCGCGGGCTGCGCACCGCGAAGAGCTGCGTGGCATCGGCGCCCGTCCGGTTGACGATGCGGAAGCCTGACGGCTCGGCGGGCGCCTGGGTCACTGCCGGTTGGGTCGATGCCGGTTGGGCCATCGCCGGCTGGGCGAATGCCAGGAGGAGGCCAAGGGACAGGGCGCGAAGGAGGATCGGCATGACAGAGATGTGCCTGCCGCCCTGCACAAGGGCAAGGCGTTCCACCATCTCTCCATCTCCTTTCGGGGACGGTTCGCGGGCGAAGCGGCCGATGGCCTGGGTCTGACGGGAGGGCGAGGCGCAAAAAAATCGTCAAAATCCGGCCGCCAAACTGGTTCCGGACGCCGCCGCATCGCCCCTTGCTGCGTTTGGAGGGTTATCCCCGCATCGGTCGGGAGCCGCAGTTTTTCGACGCGGCCGGCCTGCGGGGATCGGCGGAAGCGACCGCGGGAATTTCGGAGGACGAGGCATGAATATCGGTGAGGCGGCCGCTGCAAGCGGCGTCAGCGCCAAGATGATCCGGCACTACGAGACCCTCGGCCTGATTCAGCCGCAGCGGAGGAAGAACAATTACCGCGCCTATACCGAGCAGAACGTGGCGGTGCTGCGCTTCATCCGGCATGCGCGGGATCTCGCCTTCCCGCTCTCCGAGGTGAAGCGGCTGCTGGGCCTCTGGCGCGACGACACGCGGCAGAGCTCGGAGGTGCGCCGCATCGCGCTGGGCCATGTGGACGCGCTGGAGGAGAAGGCGCGCTCGCTGCGGGCCGTGGCGGATTCGCTGCGGCACCTGGCGCGGAACTGCCAGGGCAACGACCGGCCTGAATGCCCCATCCTGGAGCACATGGAAGGCAAGGCGGATGTCCACCATCATTGAGGTGACGGTGGAGGGGATGGCCTGCCGGCTCGCCCGCGAGGCGCTGATCCTGGCCGTGGAGGCGCGCGACCCCGCCGCCGTCGTGACCGTGGACCCCGTGAGCGGCCATGTCTGCGCGGACACGGAACTCGACCTGGGAGCGCTCCTGCTCGCCATCGAGAGCAGCGGCTGCCGGCCCCACCTCCTGGCGTGACGGGATCCCGGCACGAAAAAGGCCCGGCGGATTGCTCCACCGGGCCTCGTTTCGTGCGTCTGGTCCTGGGGCCCGATCGCTTCGGGTTTCTTCAACCCGAAGCGTGCCGAAGCGTGGATCCCCCCAGCATGCTCAGTCCCGGCGAACGCCCATGAACTGCAGCAGGAACTGGAACAGGTTGATGAAGTTCAGGTAGAGGCCTAGCGCATCCATCACGCTGCGCTTGCCCGCCTCGTCCGTGCCCTCGGCGTAGGAATACTCGACGTAGTCGTTCTTGATCCGCTGCGTGTCATAGGCCGTGAGGCCGCAGAAGATCACGACGCCCAGGATCGAGACCATGAAGGCGATCGCCGGCGAGTGCAGGAAGATGTTCACCACCGAGGCGATGATGATGCCGATCAGCCCCATCAGCAGGAAGCTACCCATCTTCGTCAGGTCGCGCTTGGTCGTGTAGCCGATGAGGCTCATCGACGCGAACATGGCGGCCGTGATGAAGAAGGTGCTGGCGACCGAGGTGGCCGTGTACACGATGAAGATGTTCGCCATGCTGGCGCCCATCACCGCGCAGAAGGTCCAGAACAGCGCCTGCACCGTGCTCTTGCTCATCCGGTTGATGCCGAAGGAGAGCGCGAGCACGAAGGCCAGCGGCGCGAAGATCGCCATGTAGCCCAGGATGGTCGGCGCCGTCGCATAGCCGCGGGGCGTGCGGACCACCGTGAAGAAGACCTCCTGGATCGCGGGGACGTTCGCGATCATGTAGGCGACGATGCCGGTCAGCAGCAGGCCGGACGCCATCCAGTTGTAGACGCGCAGCATGTAGGCGCGCAGGCCGGCGTCGAGCGAGGCGGCATCCACGCCCGCCGTCCGGCCCCAGCCTTGCGGCGTGGCCCCTTGGGGCTGCGTCCACCGCGATTCGGGTTGGAAAGCCATGAAGCGATATCCTCCAAAAGGGTCAATCGACCCATGCGGCCATCATATGGAGTTTCTGTAATCCGTTTCAACGGATTTCGGAAGCCCCGGAATGCGACTCGCTGGCCCGCGAGCCGCCTCATTCGTTGCGCAACAATGGCCCGGGACGCACCCGCAACGCCAGCGCCGTCCCGGCATAGCCGAAGGCGAGAACCAGCAGCATGCAGCCCGCGACGGTCAGCGCCAGGGTCCCGGGCAGGAAAACCCAGGGCTGGCTCATCACGCCGGTGACAACGCCGTAGGCCGCCGCCGTGCCGGCCAGCGCCGCCAGCCCACCTGCGAAAGCCCCCAGAACACCGAACTCCACCAGGAACGCGCGCAGGATCTGGCCCCGCGTGGCGCCGACTGTCTTGAGCAAAACGGCCTCCCTGACACGGCGCCGCTGTCCGGCCGCGACGGCCCCCGCCAGCACCAGCGCGCCGGCCAGCAGGGTGATCGAGCCGGTCGCGGTCAATGCACCGCCGATGCGGCCGAGGATCGCCGCCACCTGCTCCAGCGCCTCGCGCACGCGGATGCCGGAGACGTTGGGGAAGGCGTCCGTGATCCGGCGCAGCAGCGTGGCGTCGGACGAGGCGTCGCCGCGAACGGTGGCGATATGGGTATGCGGCGCGGCCGAGAGCAGCCCGGGCGAGGCGATGAGCGAAAAATTCATCCCCAGGCTGCGCCACTCCACCTGCCGCAGATTGGCGATGGTGAGGTCGATGTCGCGGC
>JAQGHZ010000349.1 GCA_028291485.1 Rubritepida sp.
CAACATCATCCAGGAAGATATGGAGAAGATGCTGCAGGGCCAGCAGAAGGCGCAGCACGCCATGGCGGCCGCCACGACCCGCGGCAATGTGGTCCTGCGCAACTTCGAGCGCACGAACCGGGGCTGATCCCGCTGCCAGCCGGCCCAAGCCTGTTGTCTATCGAGGGCCTCGCGTGGCAATGCCATGCGAGGTCGGGTCGCTCGGGGGTCCAATGCGGAAGAAGGTGATCTTCAAGGGCACGCTGCTGCCCTACCTGCTGCTGGCGCCGCAACTCGTCATCACGGCGATCTTCTTCTTCTGGCCCGCCGGGCAGGCCGTCTACCAGTCCTTCCTGCGCGAGGACGCCTTCGGCAATTCCGTTCAATTCGTCGGCCTCGAGAACTTCCTCGATGTCGTGAACGACCAGACCTGGCTCGACGCCGCCGGGCGCACGCTGGTCTTCTCGGGCTCCGTCGCGGCGCTGGCGCTCGGCTCCGCGCTGTTCCTCGCCGTACAGGCGGACAAGCACATCCGCGGCGCGGACGTGTACAAGACCCTGCTCATCTGGCCCTACGCCGTGGCGCCGGCCATCGCGGCCGTGCTGTGGCTCTTCATGTTCCACCCGAATATCGGCCTCTTCGGCCGGATGCTGAACGGCCTTGGCGTTCCCTGGGATTACCGGCTGAACGGCAGCCAGGCGATGTTGATGGTCATCATGGCCAGCGCCTGGAAACAGGTGAGCTACAACTTCATTTTCTTCCTCGCGGGGTTGCAGAGCATCCCCAGATCCGTGCTGGAGGCCGCCGCGATCGACGGCGCCAGGCCCGCGCGCCGCTTCTGGACGATCATCTTCCCGCTGCTCTCGCCGACGGCCTTCTTCCTGCTGGTGGTGAACCTCGTCTACGCCTTCTTCGACACCTTCGGCGTGATCCACAGCCTGACCCATGGCGGGCCGGGCAAGGCGACGGAGACGCTGATCTACCGCGTCTATGTCGACGGCGTGATCAACGTGAACTTCGGCTCCAGCTCGGCGCAGAGCGTGATCCTGATGATTCTGGTGGTGGCGCTGACGGTGATCCAGTTCCGCTATGTCGAGCGGAAGGTGCATTACTGATGGCCGCATCCGATCGGCCGCACGAGAACGCCGTGGATATCGGGATCCTGGCCGACCGCACCCGTCGCCGGCAGCGGCGCGAGAAGATCGTCACGCACATCTGCCTGCTCGTCGGCATCCTGATCTTCGTCTTCCCGATCTACCTGACGCTGATCGGCTCCACGCACGACGTGAACACCATCGGTCGCGGCGACGTGCCGCTGCTGCCCGGCGCCGAGGCGCTGCACAACTACACCCAGGCCTGGGCCGCCGGGGGCGGGCGCTACATGGGCGTGCCGGCCGCCACGATGCTGACCAACAGCCTGATCATGGCGCTGTGCGTCGCGGTCGGGAAGATCGCGATCTCGCTGACATCGGCCTATGCCGTGGTCTTCTTCCGCTTCCCGCTGCGCATGGTCTTCTTCTGGCTGATCTTCATCACGCTGATGCTGCCGGTGGAGGTGCGCATCATCCCCACCATCCAGGTGATGGTGGATATGGGCCTGACGAATTCCATGGCCGGCCTGGTGATCCCGCTCATCGCCAGCGCGACGGCGACGCTGCTCTTCCGGCAGTTCTTTCTCACCATCCCCGACGAGTATGTCGAGGCGGCGAAGATCGACGGCGCGGGGCCCATCCGCTTCTTCATCGACGTGGTGCTGCCGCTCTCGCGCACCAACATCGCGGCGCTCTTCGTGATCCTCTTCATCTACGGCTGGAACCAGTACCTCTGGCCGCTGCTGATCGTGAGCGACCGCAGCCTGGAGACGGTGGTGGTCGGCCTCACCAAGATGATCGGCACCGGCGACCAGCAGAACGAGTGGAACGTCATCATGGCGACCGCCGTCTTCGCGCTGCTGCCGCCGGTGGCCGTGGTCGTGTTCATGCAGCGATGGTTCGTGAAGGGCCTGACGGAGACCGAGAAGTGAAGGGCATGCCCTGTCCACCCGCCGGAGCCATGCGGCGGTGCTTTTCCGCGCCAGCGTCGTCCGGACGGCTTGCCGATGCAGCCAGCATCGGCGGCGCCGCGCGTCCTGGCTGGCACGAAAAATCCCTCGCCGCCTGGCCCTCGGCGGCTGAACAGGACAAGCCCTAATGGCCACGCTGACCCTTCAGGACATCAAGAAGTCCTTCGGCGCGACCGCCGTCCTGCACGGCGTGGATCTCGACGTGCAGGACGGCGAGATGATCGTCATCGTCGGCGCCTCGGGCTGCGGCAAGTCCACCTTGCTGCGCATCGTCGCGGGGCTGGAGACCGAGACCTCCGGCGAGGTCCTCATCGCCGGGCAGAGCATGAAGGGGCTGGAGCCGGCCGACCGCGACGTCGCCATGGTCTTCCAGAACTACGCGCTCTATCCGCACATGTCGGTCTTCCAGAACATGGCCTACGGGCTGAAGATCCGCCGCATGCCGAAGGACGAGATCGTCCGCCGCGTGGACCAGGCGGCGGCGCTGCTCGGCATCGGCCACCTGCTCCAGCGCAAGCCGCGCGAGCTCTCGGGCGGACAGCGCCAGCGCGTCGCCATGGGCCGCGCCATCGTGCGCGAGCCCAAGCTCTTCCTCTTCGACGAACCGCTCTCCAACCTCGACGCCAAGCTGCGCGTGGAACTGCGCGCCGAGATCCGGCGGCTGCAGCGGCGCCTCGGCGTGACCTCGCTCTTCGTGACGCATGACCAGGTGGAAGCCATGACGCTGGGCGACCGCCTCGTCGTGATGAATGCCGGCCGCGCGGCGCAGATCGCCACGCCCATGGAGATCTGGGAACGGCCGGCCGACACCTATGTCGCGGGCTTCATCGGCAGCCCGTCCATGAACCTGCTCCACGCCACGCTCGAGGCCGGCGGCGGCGCCGCGATCCTCGACGCCGGGGGCCTGCGGCTGCCCTTTGCCGACGGCCCGCGCGCGGGTGCGGCGGGGCGGAAGCTGACCATCGGCGTCCGGCCCGAGCACCTGCGTCTCGGCGAGGGCGGGCTCGGCGTGATGGTGGAGCTGGTCGAACCGCTGGGCGGCGAGAGCGTGCTGCACGGCAAGCTCGCCGACGGCACGCCCCTCACGGCGCGGCTGCCCGGCGCCCGTTACGGGGACGGTCCGATGCAGCTCATGCTGCCGCCCGAATTGCTGCACGTCTTCGACGGCGAGACCGGCAAAAGGATTGAAGCGGGCGGCTGATCCCGGCACGTTCCCGGACAACAAATCCGGGAGCCAACGAACCATGCTACGCCGTCAGGCCATCGCCTTGGGTGCCCTCGCGCCCTTCGCCGCAATATCTTCCTCCTTTGGCCAGCCCACCGACTGGCCCTCGCAGCCCGTCCGCCTCATCGTGCCCTTCGCCGCCGGGGGGCCGACGGACATTCCGGCACGGCTGTTGGCGGAGGAGATGTCGCGCGGCCTCGCCAATCGCATTGTCGTGGAGAACCGCACGGGCTCGGGGATCATCGTCGGCACGGACATGGTCGCGAAGGCGCCGAAGGATGGGTTGACGGTCCTCTACACCACCATCGGCCATGCGGTGGTGAGGGCGCTCTTCCCGCGCGTGCCGTTTGATCCGATCGCGGATTTCTCGCCGGTTGCGCTGATCGGCAAAGTGCCGATGATCATGATGGTCAACAGGGACTTCCCGGCGCGTACGCTGCCGGAGTTCATCGCGCTGGTCCGCGCCAACCCCGGCAAGTACGACTATGCCAGCAGCGGCAATGGCGGCGCCGTGCATCTCGCCACCGAGCTCTTCCTGCACATGGCCGGCGGGCTGCGGATGAACCACATCGCCTTCCGCGGCAGCACACCTGCCATGCCGGACCTGCTCGCCGGCCGCATCCCGATGCTGATCGATGTGGCGGCGGGCGCGATCCCGATCATCCAGCGCGGTGACCTGCGGGCGCTGGCGATCTCGACGCGCGAGCGCAGCCCGCTCGTGCCGGACGTGCCCACCTTCATCGAGGGCGGCGTGCCGGACTACGAGGCCTATACTTGGCACATGCTGATGGTGCCCTCGGGCACGCCGGCGCCGGTCATCAACGCGATCAACGCGGCGGCGAACCGGGCGCTGGAGGTGGATGCCCTGCGCAACCGGCTGACGGAGATGACCATGGAGGTCGTGCGCGGCAGCACGCCGGACAGCGCAGCGACGTTCCTGGCAGCGGAGATCGCGAAGTGGGAGCCGGTGATCGCGGCCGCCGGCATCAAGGTGGATTGAGGGGCTCTCCCTCGAAGGGCAGCGCCGCGCAGGGTCAGGCCTGCGGGCCTGCCGCTTCCCAGCCCGCCTTGCGCTCGTAGTGTTTGTAGTACTTGTCCGTCACCTGTTCGGTCATCACGACGATGGCGACGTCGGTGCAGTTGAACTGCGGGTCGAGCACGGCGCCGTCGCCCACGAAACCGCCGAGGCGCAGATAGCCCTTGATGAGCGGCGGCAGCGCCATGAGCGTGGCCTTGGCGTCATAGCTGCCGCGCGGCAGGCGATCCATCGCGATGTAGCGGGATTCCAGCGCACGAGGGCAGAGGTTCGGGGGCGCCTGGTGATGGTGCGCGAGGTAGGAGAGCTGCTCCGCATTGGCGTCGAGGTCGAGGCCCTGCAGGCTCGCGCAGCCGAACATCAGCGCGATCTTGTGATTGAACACATAGGCGGCGATGCCCTGCCACAGCAGCTGCAGCGTGCCGCGCGTGCGATAGGCGATGTCGGTGCAGGAGCGGCCGAGCTCCAGGATCCCGCCAGGATAATTCAGGATTTTGGTGATGTCGTACTCGTCGGCCGAGTAGAAGCGGCCGACGCGCTCGGCCGCCTGCCGGCGAATGAGCCGGTAGGTGCCGACGACGCTCTCCGGCCCCTCTCCGCGGTCGTGGTCGACGACGAGCAGATGATCCGCCACCACGTCATAGGCGTCGGCATCGAGCTTCGTGGCGAGCGTCTCTGCGTCGGGATGGGCGCCCATCTCCTCGTAGAAGACCCGGTAGCGGAGGGCCTGGGCGGCGATGACCTCCCAGTCCCGATCCGCCACGCGGACGCCGAGATTTCCGGAGCGAAGCTCCGCGAATGGCTGCGGCCCGGTCATTTGCGCCGGGCGGCCCGAGTGCTGGCCGGTTCCACCGCCTGGAGCGCGGCCTTGCGCCCGAAGATCTCGAGGCGCAGCTGCACGACGTCGAAGCCCAGGCCCGCCGCGATCTTCTGCGCGAGCGCGTCGTGCTCCACGTCCTGGAATTCGATGACGCTGCCGGTGTCCACATCGATCAGATGGTGATGGATGCCGCGATCGGCGGGATCGAAGCGAGCCCGGCCGCCGCCGAAATCGCGGCGCTCCAGGATGCCCTTCTCCTCAAGGAGGCGAACGGTGCGATACACCGTTGCCACAGAGACACGACTGTCGAGGGCCACGGCCCGACGGTAGAGCTCCTCCACGTCGGGGTGGTCCTCGCTCTCGGACAGCACTCGGGCGATGAGCCTGCGCTGGCCTGTCATCTTCAGACCGCGCTCGACGCACATGCGCTCGATGCGGGACGCCGCTTCGAGAATGGTCCGGCTCCCTTTGTCTGCCGCTTTCCGTCACATTGCCGTGACGGCGTTAGCTCTTAGCAGGCTGCTCGCTCTTGCGCGACTGGGTACCGAGACCGATCTGCTTCGCCAGCGATGAACGGTGCTTCGCGTAATTCGGCGCCACCATCGGGTAGTCGGGCGGCAGGCTCCACTTGTCGCGGTACTGATCGGGCGTCAAACCGTAAGAGGTCTGCAAATGCCGCTTGAGCATCTTGAGCTTCTTGCCGTCCTCGAGGCAGATCAGGTAGTCCGGCGTGACCGACTTCTTGACGGGAACGGCGGGCGCCTTCTTCTCGATCTCGACGCGGGCAGGCACGGAGCCAAGCGAGGAAAGGGTGCGGTGAACTTCGACGATCAGGCCAGAAAGATCGTTCACGGAGACCGGATTGTTCGACACATGAGCCGAGACGATTTCCGCGGTCAGTCCCAACAGATCGCCGACGGAAGAACTGTCTGACATAGCGCTTGTTCCTATCCACTAGAAGAATATCGAGGTCTATAGGGTTTCATCGCGATTCCGCAAGATCGATCGACATGTATGGCCCAGCAATCACCCTCGCGTAATCGAAAGTGAGAATGATGACCGCCGTCCAACTGCTGGATGTCTCCACCGACACTTGCCCAATGACCTTTGTGCGCGCACGGCTTCGGCTCGACCGCATGCAGGCGGGCGAGGTGCTGGAGATCCGCTTCAGGGGCGAAGAGCCTCGCCAGAACCTGCACCGGACCTTGGCCGAGCAAGGATATACGATCCTGCTCATGGAATTCGGAGAAGATGGGAGCGGGCGGTTGCTGGTCAAGAAGGAAGGGTGAGAATTCATTACTTGCAGTCATTCGACTGGTTTGAATTTTCTCCCGCCGACAGACAGCGACGCATGGCAAGTGCGTGAGAGCCCGGCGCATAGTAATCCCGGCGCACGCCGATCCTGGTGAACCCCGCCGCGGCATAGAGACCGATCGCTGCCTCATTCGCCTCGGCCACCTCGAGGAACATCGCCTTCGCGCCGGCAGCGCCCACGGCAGCGAGCGCAGTGCTCACCAGCGCCGCGCCGATGCCGCCCCTCCGCGCCGCGGGATCCACCGCGAGCGTCAGGATCTCCGCCTCGTCGAGCGTCTGGCGGGCGAGGACGAAGCCCTTTTCCCCGGCGCGCAGCGCGAAGGTGCCATCGAGGCTCAGCAGCGTCGCGAGGGTCTCCGCATCCCAGGCCGCGCCGGGCGGAAAGGAAGTGGCATGGATGGCCGCCAGCAGCGTGGCATCCTCCGGTCCGGCGGCGACCAGCTTCATGTCGTCGCGGGCGGCTCGACATAGGCGGGCTCGGCCGCGCGGACGGGCAGGCCGCCGGAAAG
>JAQGHZ010000383.1 GCA_028291485.1 Rubritepida sp.
GACGACACCGACACCGGCCGCAGCAGGGCGGAATACGCCCATGCGATCGAGGAGGATCTGCGCTGGCTCGGCCTGGATTGGGACAGCATGTTCCGCCAGTCCGACCGCCTGCCGCTCTACGAGGCCGCGGCCGAGAGGCTGAAGAAGAGCGGCCACCTCTACCCCTGCCTCGAGAGCGAGGAGGAGCTGAACTACAAGCGCGAGCTGCGCATGAAGCAGGGCCGCCCGCCGCTTTACGACCGGGCCGCGCTGAAGATGACCGAGGAGCAGCTCGCCCGCGCCACCGAGAACGGGAAGACGCCGCATTGGCGCTTCAAGCTCGCCGGATCGAGCATCGAATGGGATGACGGCGTGCTGGGCCACCGCGCCGTGAAGCTGTCGGCGGTCAGCGACCCCGTGCTGATCCGCGCCGACGGCTCGCCGCTCTACACCTTCACCTCCGTCGTGGACGACCTCGAGACCGGCGTGACCCATGTGGTGCGCGGCGAGGACCACGTGACCAACACCGGCGTGCAGCTCGACATCTGGCGCGCGCTGGGCGGCAAATGGCTGCACTTCGCGCATCTGCCGCTGCTGACGGATGCCGATGGCGGCCCGCTCTCCAAGCGCATCGGCTCGCTCTCGCTGCGGCAGCTGCGGCGCGACGGCGTGGAGGCGGCGACGATCACGGGCTATCTCGGCGCGCTCGGCACCTCGAATGACCCGCGTCCGGCGCGGCCCGTGGAATTGCTGGACGGCTTCGACCTGTCCGCCGTCTCGCATTCCTCGCCGCGCTTCGATCCGCGGCAGATGCTGGCGCTGAACCGCAAGCTGCTGCACGGCATGTCCTTCAAGGAGGCGCAGCCCCACCTGCCTGATGGCGCCGATGCGGTCTTCTGGGACGCGGTGCGCGGCAATCTCGACCTCATGCCGGAGGCCAAGCACTGGTGGGACGTGGTGCACGGCCATATCGCGCCGATCGAGCAGCCGGCCGAGGCCGGGTTCATCCGGACCGCCCTCGATCTGCTGCCCGCCGAGCCCTTGGACGGCAACAGCTGGGGCCTCTGGACCGACGCGCTGAAGGCCGCCACCGGCCGCAAGGGCAAGTCGCTCTTCATGCCGTTGCGGCTGGCGCTGACGGGCGAGGATCACGGCCCCGACCTCAGGACCCTGCTGCCGCTCATCGGCCGCGCCAGGGCGGTGGAGCGGCTTCGGGCCGATTTTCAGGCTTGATAGCCGGCCGTCGCGTGGCGCATAGGACGCGGATGGTCACGGCACCCTCCTGTCCTAGGGGTTGACGACCGCGCGCCGCGCGGCGATCGCGCTTGTCCTCTCATCGTCCGATGGACCACTCCCTATGACCGAGCTTCGTTTCCACAACAGCCTCACGCGGCGCGAGGAAGAATTCCGCCCGCTCGATCCGGAGCATTTGAAGCTCTACGTCTGCGGCCCGACGGTCTATGACCTCGCGCATCTCGGCAATGCCCGGCCGGTCGTCGTCTTCGACGTTCTGGCGCGGCTGCTGCGGCGGATCTATCCGCGCGTGACCTACGCCCGGAACATCACGGACGTGGACGACAAGATCAACGCGCGCTCGCGCGAGTCCGGCGAGCCGATCGGCGCCGTCACCGCGCGCACCACGGAAGATTTCCACGCCGACATGGCGGCATTGGGCAACCTGCCGCCGGACGTGGAGCCGCGGGCCACGGGCCACATCGCCGAGATGATCGCGATGAACGAGAAGCTCATCGCGAACGGCCATGCCTATGTGGCCGAGGGCCATGTGCTGTTCAGCGTTGGCAGCTTCGCCGACTACGGCAAGTTCTCCGGCCGCAACCAGGACGAGCTGCTCGCTGGCGCGCGCGTCGACGTGGCCCCCTACAAGCGCGACCCCGGCGACTTCGTGCTCTGGAAGCCCAGCCACGACGACACCCCCGGCTGGGAGAGCCCCTGGGGCCGCGGCCGGCCGGGCTGGCACATCGAGTGCTCGGCCATGTCGTGGAAGCATCTGGGCGAGACCTTCGACATCCATGGCGGCGGCGCCGACCTGATCTTCCCGCACCACGAGAACGAGGTGGCGCAGTCGCGCTCCGCCTTCGGCACGCCCTTCATGGCGCACACCTGGCTGCACAACGGCATGCTGCTGGTGGACGGCGAGAAGATGTCCAAGAGCGTCGGCAATTTTCGCACGCTGCGCGACATCCTGGCGCTCGGGCCGTGGGTCGGCGAGGCGTTTCGGATGCTGCTGCTGCGCACGCATTACCGCTCGGCGCTGGACTACACCCAGTCCGCGCTGGAGGAGGCCAAGCAGGAGATGGACGACAGCTATGCCATGCTCGGCCGTGCGCCCGCCGTCTCCGAGACGCCGGTCATCGCCGAAATGGCGGAATGGGCGCTGGAGCCCCTGTACGACGACCTGAACACGCCGCTCGCCCTCTCGCGCCTGCGCGACCTGCGCACGCTGGAGAACTCCGCGACGGTCGGCGGCTCGGCCGCTGCCGTGCTGCACCGCATCGGCAAGTCGTGGTCGCTGGTGCCCGGCCAGGCCGCCGCCGCCTTCCGCGAGGCGGGCGCGCTGCTCGGCCTGGCGCAGGGCGATCCCAGGGCCTGGCTGCAGGGCGGGGTCGATGCGGAGGCTATCGAGGCCGCCATCGCAGGGCGGGCCGCCGCCCGCAAGGCGCGCGACTTCGCCGAGGCGGACCGCATCCGCGACGCGCTGCTC
>JAQGHZ010000402.1 GCA_028291485.1 Rubritepida sp.
CCACGCAGCGCACGAGGTGCTGCCCCCAGGTGCCGAGCCCGATGATGGCCGCGCGAATCATGTGGTGATGCTCTCCGTCCTCGATGCGGCGCCCGATTCGCGCGCGGCTCCCACGCTGGGGAGCGCGCATAGAAGCGAGGTCGATGAGGACGGGCAAGCCGCGGCAGCTGTGTCAGTGCGAGACCTGCCGCATCAGCGTCGTCGCGCCGGCGGTGGGCGCCGGGTTCCCGGCGGTCGCCAATTCGCCGCTCTCCCGGTCGAACATGGTTAGTGCCGCCAGTTCCCAGGGATCCTCGAGGTTGCCCTGGTCGTCCAGGCTCACCTCCCGCGGATCGCCGTTCCGGGAGGCGCGGCCGCGCCAGAGGCCGCGCTCGTCGATCCGCAGATCGCTGACCTGCGTATAGCCCGTCTCCTCGATGCGGCTCCGGGCCTGGCTTTCGGTGAGCTGGATTGTCGAGGCGAAGGGCGGCGTGGCGGCGAGCGTTTCCGCATGCATCGCGGGCGTTGCGAGCAGGACCGCGAGAAGCATGGCAAGAGGGGTGGAGCGCATGGGTTTCTCCTTCTTCCCGTGCGAGCGGATCGCACGCCGCTCTTCTCCTAAATCCGCAAAGCCGCGCCCGGTTGAGGCGGGACTGAAATATCCCGTCACATACCGGTGCTGGGAGGCCGTCCTCACGGTGCAATCGTGAGGCGCGAGGCGCCGCCGCTGCGCTCCGTCACGGCGGCGCTGGCCTGAAGGCGAGGGAGCTCCGCCCCCTCGACCCCCGCCAGGGCTTTTGGCCCTGGACCCCTTAACCGACTGGTGGGGAGTTCTGCCCCCTCGACGGCGTCACCCTTCGACAGGCCCGATCTCCCGCGCGAAGGCGCGCCGCGATTCCAGCTCGCGCTCCAGCCGCGCCGTGACCTCCGCGCCGGTCTGCAGCACCGCGCGGTTGCCGTTGCCGTTGGTGACCGCCCGGAAGACCTCGCTGCGGGTGGCGAGCGCGAGCCCCTCGCGCAGCCGGTCCACGATCGGCGCGGGCGTGGCGGCCGGGGCGAAGAAGCCGTTCCACACGGTAAAGTCCGGCTCGGTCAGGCCGAGCTCGGCCGTGGTCGGCAGGTCCGGCAGCTCGGGCAGGCGCTGGCGGCCGATCACCAGCAGCGGGCGCAGCCGGCCGTCGCGGAAATACGGGCCGGCCGTGGGGAAGTCGGCGCTGCCGATCTGCACATGGCCGGCGATGAGGTCCGTCACCTGCGGCGCCGTGCCGCGATAGGGCACCTTCACGAGATCGAGCCGGTAGTGCCGCGCCAGCTGCTCCACCGACTGTTCGGAGACCGAGCCGCTGCCCGTGGTGCCGAAGGCCAGCCGCGGCTTTCGCGAGTCCCTGATGCGGGCCAGCAGCGCGTCGAAGCTCGTCACGCCGAGCGCCGGATGCGCCCAGAGGATGCTGGAGGATTCGACGAAGATGCCGATGGGCGTGAAGTCGCGCAGCGGGTTGAACTGCACGGCGTCGCCCAGCGCCACCACGCTGCCAATGAAGGCGGTGAGGTTGGGCACCAGCAGCGTGTAGCCGTCGGGCGCGCTGCGCGCCGCGGCCTGGATGCCGATCGTGCCGGTGGCGCCGGTGCGGTTGTCCACCACGAAGGGCTGGCCGAACTGCGCTGAGAGCTCGCGGGCGAGGGCGCGGCCATAGGTGTCGGTCGGGCCGCCGGCGGGCCAGGGGACGATGAGCTTCACCGGCCGGTCGGGCCAGGTGCCGCCTTGCGCCAGGGCGGGCGCGGCGAAGGACAGGCCCAAGGGAAGAAGGGAGGCGAGGCGCAGGGCGTCGCGACGGGAATGCGTCATGGGGAAGGGCTCCGGAAGGGGAAGAGGGGCACGGTCGACAGCGCGGAGCTTCGACACGGGGTGCCGGGCCGGAGGGCGACAGGGGAGGGACGGCGGATCGGGCCGGGCATGGCGATGCTCCAGGGGCCGGTGGGTTCGGGGGCCGGTATTTGTCGGGAAGGACCGAGCGGGCAGCGTCGGGCGCGGATCAGCGGGGGCGGCGACAGCGCGGCGCGAAGGGTTTCGCCGCCTGGAGGCGGGTGACGTTGCGCATGAGACCTCGGATCGAGAGGCACCCGAGAGGTGGGTGCTTCGCGAAGCTATAAACCTACATAAAATAGTGCAATAGGTAATTCACGATTTATCGTCAGTGATCCTGGCCCGGCTCGATCCTTCCCGCAGGGCCTTGGCGGCGCCGTTCGGCCAGATTCTCTCCAAAGGCGCGTACGGCGAGACAGCGTATTATACTGATATCGCCCGAATTAATTGCGATGACCCGTGGATTTTCAATTTTCGCGCTTGGCGCCGTTGAAATCTCCGCCATGGATCGTATAATCCTCAAACCACGATGTCGTACGAAGGAACTGACCGGACCCCTCCCTCCCGAGCGGCCGGCCGAGCCCAGACGACGAGGAACTGCGATGGCCCGAATCTCCCGCCCGTCCGTCCCCTTCCGCCTCCCTTCCGGGGCGATGTCGCGCTGTCGGATGCCGTGTCGCGGCTGAGCCGCCCGATCCGCCGACACCACGAAGCCCGACACCGGAGACTCCCATGCGCCTGTCCAATCCCATCATCGAGGATGGTGCCCTCATCGCCGTCGCCGCCCAGGGCGATGCCGGCTGGTTCCTGATCGCCATCGACATGCGGCTCGAGGAGCTCGACCGCGCCAATTTCGAAAGCTCGTCGGACGTGGAACACGCCGCGCGCGGCTACCTGCGCCGCAACCACCCGTCCTCCGGCTCGTGGAACGGCGGGTGGAAATGACCCACGCCATGTCGCTTTCGGCCCACCTCCCGCCGCTGCCGCGGCGGTTTCCCGACGAGCCCGCGCTGATCGCCGCCCTGGCGGCCAACGGCGCGCGTGACGACCGCGCGGCCAGCTTTCCCTTCGAGAGCCTGGAGCTGCTGCGCGAGGCCGGCGTGCTGGCCCTGACCGTGCCGACCTCGCTCGGCGGCGGCGGAGCCGGCATCGGCCTCGCGACCGAGGCGGTCCGGCGCGTCGGGAGGGCCTGCCCGGCCACGGCGCTCATCCTCGCCATGCAGCTCATCAAGCAGGCGGCCCTGGCCCGGAACCCGGCCTGGCCGGGTTCGCTGCGCGAGCGGCTGGGCCGCCTCGCCGTGACCGAGGGCGCGCTGATCAATTCCGCGCGCGTGGAGCCCGAGCTGGGCTCGCCCACGCGGGGCGGCCTGCCCGCCACCGTGGCGCGGCGCACCGACACCGGCTGGGCCCTCTCGGGCCACAAGCGCTACGTCACCGGCCTGCCCGGATTGCGCTTCATCGAGGTGCTGGCGCGCACCGACGAGGCGGAGCCGCGCATCGGCAATTTCCTCGTGACGGCCGGCACGCCGGGGCTCGAGACCCGCGAGACCTGGAACCATCTCGGCCTGCGCGCCTCCGGCAGCCATGACCTGGTCCTCACGGACGTCGCGGTGCCCGAGAGCCACGCCATCGGCCTCGTCCCCGCCGGCGGCTGGGCCGGCAACGACGCGGTTTACTCGGCCTGGAACGCGCTGCTGGTCACCGCCGTCTACACGGGCGTCGCCGAGGCGGCGCGCGACTGGGTGGTGGGTTTCCTGCGCCATCGCCGGCCCTCGGGGCTGAGCCAGCCGCTCGCCGCCCTGCCCACGGTTCAGCAGGCGGTGGGCGCGATCGAGGCGCAGCTCATCGCGAGCCGGCGGATCGCGGCCTCCCTCGCCGTCGATGTCGAGGTCGGGCGCGTGCCGCCGGCCTCCGAGACGGGCGCGATCAAGGCGGTGCTGTCCGGCCAGGCGATCAAGGCCGTGGAGCTGTCGGTGGCGCTCGCCGGCAACCACGCGCTCGACCGCACCAACCCGCTGGAGCGCCATTGGCGCGATGTGCAATGCGCCCGCGTCCACGTGCCGACCGAGGAGGCCGCGCACCAGGCCGCCGGCCGCGCCGCGCTGGCGACAGGAGAACCCGCATGAACCGCCGTATCCTCCTTGCGGGCCTGTTGGCCGCGCCTGCCGTGGCGCCCGCCGTCGCCTGGGCCGAAGCGCCTTTCAGCCGGCCCATCCGCTACATCTCGCCCTTCCCGCCGGGCGCGACGAACGACAACGTTTCGCGCGTCATGTCGCGCTCGCTCGGCCAGCGCTTGGGCGTGAACGTGGTGGTGGAGAACCGCGCGGGCGCCGGTGGTGCCGTGGGCGCGCGGCTCGTCGCCGAGAGCCGGCCGGATGGGCTGACGCTCCTCAACGCCTCGGCCGGCAATCTCACCATTGCGCCGCATCTGAACCAGGTCGGCTATGATCCGCTGCGCGACTTTTCGCCGGTCGCCATGGCCGGCGAGGCCTTCAGCGTCATCGCGGTGAATCCGTCGCTGCCGGTGCGGACCCTGCCGGAGCTGATCGCCTACGGGCGGCGGAACCGTGGCGTGCTGAATTACGGCTCGGCCGGAATCGGTTCGGCGGGACATCTGCGCGGCGCGCTGCTCGCCGATGCGGCCGGCTTCGAGGCGGTGCACGTGCCCTTCCCGGGGTCTGCACCGGCCGCCAATGCGCTGGCCGCGGGCGACGTGCACTTCATGATCGACCCGATCGTGGCGCCGCATATCGAGGCGGGCCGCGCGCGCGCGCTGGCTACGCTCGGCACGGGCCGCTGGCCGGCCTTCGCCGAAGTGCCGAACGTCACCGAACTCGGAATCGGCGCGGACTGGCCCTCGGGCGGCTGGTTCGGCCTCTTCGCGCCGGCCCGCACGCCGCCGGAAATCGTCGCGCGGCTCAACCAGGAGTTCAACGCCAGCCTCGACGAGCCGGCGGTGGACGCCGCGCTGCGCCGCTTCGGCCTCAGCCCCGAAAAACTCTCGCCCGAGGAGCTCGGCGCCCGCCTGCAGCAGGACCACGCCTCGACCGGGCAGGCGCTGCGGCGCCTCAACATCGCGTGAAGGAAATCGCCCCCATGAAGCAATCCATGACGCATCCCCTCCAGTTCATCGGCATGATCTCGCACCGGGCCTCGTCGGAGATCCATCCGCCGAGCGGGCCCATCCTCGATCCCGCCTATGTCGCGCGCTTCGCCCAGGCCCATGAGCAGGCGGGCTTCGACCGCGTTCTCGTCGCCTGGCACTCCACCAGCCCGGACGCGCTGCTGGTCGCGAGCCATGCGGCCGCGCAAACGCAACGCATCGGCTTCATGGTCGCGCACCGGCCGGGCTTCATCGCGCCGACGCTGGCCGCGCGGCAATTCGCCACCTTCGACCATCTGAGCGGCGGGCGGGCGGCCATCCACATCATCACCGGCGGCAACCCCGCCGAGCAGAAGCAGGACGGCGACTTCCTCGACCACGCCCAGCGCTATCAGCGCAGCGACGAGTATGTCGGCCTGCTGCGCCGGGTCTGGGCAAGCGAACAGCCGTTCGACCATGAAGGCACCTACTACCGCTTCGAGCGCGCTTTCTCGGAGATCAAGCCGGTCCAGAAGCCTGGAATCCCGATCTTCTTCGGCGGCTCGTCGGACGTGGCGATCGAAAGCGCCGGCCGCCACGCCGACACCTACGCCTTCTGGGGCGAGACGCTGGACCAGGCGCGCGACACCATCGCCCGCGTGCGCGCCAGCGCCGCGCGGGCGGGGCGCGATCCGGATTCGGTGCGCTTCAGCCTCTCGGTGCGGCCCGTCCTCGCCGACACGGAGGAGCGCGCCTGGGCCCGGGCGCGCGACATCCTCGACCGCATCCGCGAATTGCGCGGTGAGAACTTCGGCAAGGGCAGCCCCAAGCCCGAGAGCATCGGCAGCAAGCGCCTGCTGGAGGCGGCCTCGGGCGGCGCCGTGCGCGACAAGCGCCTCTGGACCGAGGTGGCCGCGGCGGTGGGTGCCGGGGCCAACACCACCGCGCTCGTCGGCACGCCGGAGCAGGTGGCGGAATCGCTGGCCGACTACGCCGCGCTCGGCGTCTCCACCTTCCTCATCCGCGGCTTCGACCCGCTGGAGGACGCCCTGGATTACGGCCGCACGCTGCTGCCGGCCACGCGCCGCGCGGTGGCGGCGCTTGATCGCGTAAAGGAGCCGGAACATGCCTGACGGTTACATCAGCCCGCCGCTGCTGCAGACGGCGCCGCTCAACTATCTGCGCGACGGGATCGAGCATCCCAGGCGCTACATCACGGCACCGCCGCCCGGCGTGCCCGTGAGCACGATCGACGTCGAGACGCATGAGGTGCTGGTCGAGAACGGCCGCTTCCGGCAGCACGAGTTCACGCTCGACCGCCACGGCTTCGCGCTGATCGACGCGCCGAGCCGGGTGGCGGACCTCTACGACGAGGCGGCGCTGCGGCGCGACTACTACCCGGAGGTGAAGGCGATCCTGCGCGCGCATCTCGGCGCGTCGCGCGTGGTGGTCTTCGACCACAACATCCGCAACGCCGCGCGCGCCGCCGGCGACGCCACGCTACGCGAGCCGGCCAAGCGCGTGCACAACGACTACAGCTACGCCTCGGCCCCGCAGCGCGTGCGCGACGTGCTGCCTGAGGAGGCGGACCGCCTGCTCGCCGGCCGCTTCGCGATCGTGAACCTGTGGCGGCCCATCAAGCCCGTGCAGGAGAGCCCGCTGGCCCTGGCCGAATGGCCGAGCATCGCCGAGGAGGATTTGGTGCCGACCTCGCTGATCTATGCGGACCGCGTGGGCGAGACCTTCAGCGTGCGCCACAACCCGCGCCACGCCTGGGTCTATTTCCCGAACCAGCTCCCGCACGAGGCGCTGCTGATCAAATGCTATGACAGCGCCACGGATGGCCGCGCGCGGCTGTCCTTCCACGGGGCCTTCGACGACCCCACCTCGCCGCCGGACGCGCCGCCGCGCGAGAGCATCGAGGTGCGGACCCTGGTCTTCTGGGACTGAGGTCCCGGCGGAATCAAATGACGATGATGAAGCTGACGACCAGCATGCCGGCGATGAGGAAGACCATCGCCCGCACGGCCGTCAGCCATCCGTCGACGCCGCGGTGCACCGGCTCGGGCCGCCGCTCGACCTGGAAACGCTCGGCACAGGCCTCGTTGGCGGCGGTCATGAGGGTCTCGCGCATGGTGCGGCTCCTGTCTTGGCTGGACCGGACGCTCGCCGGCTGATGGTCCGAACATGACCGCGCCCTGTCGCAGGACGATCGCGCGCGGCCGGAGCTTTTTGTCGCGCGTGTCGCCCCGGCGAGGAGAGGGCAGCCGCTACCGCGCGACCCGCTCGATGTTCCAGAGCACCGGGAAGCCGAAGTCGATCACCCCGCGCAGCTCCGCCCGCCAGACGGCCGGGCTGGCGAATTGCCCGGCCAGCGGGAAGTTCGCGTTCTGGATCGAGAGGCGCTGCAGCTCGCCCGCGATCTCGCGCCGGCGGGCCGGATCGCCCTCCGCCTCGAAGCGCTCGATCACCGGCGTCATGGCCGCGTCGCAATAGCCCCAGGGCTGGTTGCCCGTGCAGTTGTAGCCGACGCCGGGATTGGTCAGCGGATTGCCGAGGTCGAAGCCCGTGTAGATCACCGGGATCAGGCTCCAGCCGCCCTGGTTCAGCGGCTGGCGCTGGATCCAGCGCTGCGCGTGCGACGACCAGTCCGAGGTCTGGATATCGAGGTTGAGGCCGGCCTGGCGCAGGCGGTCGATCATCACCAGGCCGATCGGGTTGATCAGCGCGGAATCGCCGGGCTGCAGGAAGACCACGCGCTCGTTGTTGTAGCCGGCCTGCTGCATCAGCTCGCGGGCGCGGGCGATGCTGGTGTCAACAAGGGTCTCGGTGCCGGCATTGCTCTCGTAGAAGGTGCCGCAGACGTAGATGGACAGGCAGTCCGGCCGCGCGGCGCTGTCGGGCACGCCCTCGGCGGCGATGAGCTCGCGCCGGTCGAGGATCTGCTGCATGGCGCGGCGCATCAGCACGTTGTCGAAGGGCGGCTGGTGGTGGTTGATGCTGATCCCGCCAAGGATCTCCGCGCCGCCCCGCGCCCGCGCGAGCACCAGGTTGCGGTCGCGCGCGAAGGTCGGGAGGTAGTCGATCGGCGCGTATTCCAGGTAGTCCACCTCGCCGCGCTGGATGGCGGCGGCGCGCAGCCCGGGGTCGGCCATGTTCACGAACTCGACGCGCTCGCTGCGCACGACCTTGCCGCCGGCCAGGCCGTCCGCCGGCTCCGCGCGCGGGCGGTAGCGGGGGTTGCGGACGAAGACGGTGCGCTCGCCCGGAATCCACTGGTCGCGCAAGAAGAGGAAGGGGCCGGAGCCGACCACCTCGGCCACCGGCGTCGTCGGCGGCGTGTTGGCCGCGAGGCGCGCGGGCATGATGAAGGGCACCTGCACGCTGGGCTTGCCCAGCGCCTCGATCACCAGGCCGAAGGGCCGCGCGAGCTCCAGCACGAAGGTCTTTTGGTCAACGGCGCGCAGCTCCTTCGCGGCGGCCATCATCCGGCGCCCGAGGGAATCGCGGCCGCCCCAGCGGCGGATGGAGGCCACGCAGTCTTCCGCCGTGACGGGCGTGCCGTCGCTGAACTCGAGTCCGTCGCGCAGCGTGAAGGTGTAGGTCAGCCCGTCATCGCTGATGCGCCAGTTGTCCAGCATCTGCGGGCGGAACTGGCCCTGGCTGTCCATCGAGATCAGCGTGTCGAAGACCATGTAGGAGAAGTTGCGCGTCACGAAGGACGGGCCGGCGATGGGGTCGAGGGTCTGGAGCCCGACGTTCAGCACCAGGCGCAGGGGGCGCTGCTGCGCCTGCGCCCCCGTCGACGCCAGCGCTGCCGCAGCGAGCAGCGCCGCTGCCGCCGCCGTGCGAAGCCTGAGTGGGAATGCCATCGACATCATCCTTTCCGGTCCAATGCGCTGAAGCGTGGGCTAGGCGTATTCCTGTGTGCGTCTGAGAGGCGATTCACGGCTTCGGCGATAGAGCCTCAGCCGATAGCGCTCCGATTGCCAGCCGTCGCGAGGACGGGCGGGGAGAGGCTGCGGAAGGGCGCGCGCAGGCCGCGCGCTTCCAGCAGCGGCATGACGTCGCCGAAGCGGCGCAGCCCGTCGGTGAAGTCCACCCAGGTGAGCAGCACGCCGTCGAGCCCGGCTTCGGAAAGCTGCTCCAGCCGGGCGGCGATGTCCTCCGCCGTGCCGACGAGGCCGGAGCCGCCGGCACCGGCCGCGAAGCGCTTGCGGAAGGCGCCCAGGGCCTCGGGCGAGAGGATCTTCGTCTGGCCGCCGACGCCCGCGGTCCAGGCATCGAGGCTCGGCCCGTCCTCGTTGCGGACGGCGAAGTGCTCCAGATAGTCCTCGGCCTCGGCGCGGGTCTCGCGCTGGACGCAATAGGCATAGGTCCAGACCTGGACCTCGCGGCCGTAGTCGCGCCGCGCCATCTCCTTGTAGGCGGCGATCTGCGGCGCGATCTCGGCCGGATCCTCCGAGCGCAGGATCAGGAAGCAGACATCGGCGAATTCGCAGGCGAAGCGCTGGCCGCGGTCCGAGCCGCCGGCATTGACGATGGGCGGGCCCGGCTGCTGCAGCGGCTTGGGCATGGAGGAGCCGCGCTTCACATGGAAGAAACGGCCCCCGTGGTCGAACTCGTCCTCCTCGCGCCAGAGCCGCTGGATGATTTCCAGCCATTCCTGCAGATGGTCGTAGCGCGCATCGTGCTCGGCCATGGCGGCGCCGAACATCTCCAGCTCCGGCTTGTTCCAGCCGCCGACGACGTTCAGCGCGAAGCGGCCGTCGGAGATGATGTCGATCGTCGCGCATTGCTTGGCGGCGGTGATGGGATGCAGCGTCGGCGCGTGCGAGGTGGCGATCACCGTCATGTGCCGCGTCGCCTGGGCGATGCCCGCGCACCAGGTGAAGGGATCGAGCGTCACGCCGCTCGCATGCCGCGGCTGGCCCGCGATGTAGCCCTTCCACCGCGCATAGGCGAGGACGGCCTCGAAGCCGAGATGATCGGCGAGCTGCGCCGTCTCGACCGAGGCCTTCCAGCTGGGACGGTAGGCCTCCGGCACCAGCGTCTGCGCCGCCCCTTTCCCGTTCGTGCCGAAGATCCCGAGCTTCATGCGGTTCGCGCCGAAGAGCGGATTGCGCGACCGGATGGAGGCGGCGGCGGACATCAGGCGACCACGGGCCTGATGTGGTCCAGCACCCAGCGCGCCGTGCCGGTCAGCGCGGCGTCGGCGTGGCGCTGGCCGATCACCTGCACGCCCACCGGCAGGCCGGAGACCGCGAGCAGTGGCAGCGTGATGGCGGGAGAGCCGAGGACGGAGGTGCAGGCGTTGAAGGAGGGCAGGCCCGTGGTGTGGCTGACGCCGGAATCCTTCAGCTTGTTGTCCATGACGGGCGCGGGGCCGACGGAGCTCAGGCTGATCAGCCCGTCCGCGAGCGGGGTGAGCGCGGCGAAGGCGCGCTGCGCCTCGTCGCGGCGGAACATCGCCAGGCGATAGTCGTCGATGGACATGGCGCGCGCCAATTCGAGGCGCGACATCATGCTGTCGCTGAGGCCCGAGCCGAAGCGCTCGATCAGGTTCTCCAGCGTCCAGCGCAGCTCGTAGCCGCAGAGGTCGCGGCAGAGGGCCAGGCTGTCGCCGATGGCCTCCTCGAATTTCTCGATGAGCGGGCTGTCCTTGCGGCGCAGGAGCGTGACGCCCGCATCGGACAGCTGGCCGAGGATGCGCTCGAAGGCGCCCATCGTGACGCCGTCGGTCTGCGCCCAGCCCTCGCTCTCCATGACGATGAGCGTCGTTGGCTTCGCGGCGGCGCGCGGCGCGATCTCGCCGTAGAGGCCGGGATGGCCGGGATCGCCGCCGGCGCGCTGCGCCATCTCGAAGGCGACGGACCACATATCCTGCAGGCAGCCGGCGTGGACGCCGATGTGGCTCTGGCTGAAGCCCAGCCGCTCGCCGCGATGGATGGCGCCGAAGCTCGGCTTGATGGCCGTGTTGGCGCAGAAGCCCGCCGGCCGGATCACCGAGCCCACGACCTGCGTGCCCAGCGTCGCCGGCACCATCGCCGCGCCCACCACCGCCGCCGAGCCCGAGGAGGAGCCGCCCGGCGAATGCTCGGGGTTGAAGGGGTTGGTGGTCGGACCCGGATGCGACATGCCGAGCTCGGTCGTCACCGTCTTGCCCAGGATCACCGCGCCGGCCTGGCGCAGCGCCATCACGCTCGCGCTGTCGGCATGGGTCTGCGCGCCCTTGAGGAGCGGCGTGCCCTGCTCGGTCGGCATGTCCTTGGTCTGGAGCAGGTCCTTGATGCCGATGGGCATGCCGTCGATCGTCGAGAGCGGCTTGCCGGACTTGTAGCGCGACGTGGCGGCGTCCGCTGCCGCGCGGGCGCCGGACTCGTTGATCGTCACCCAGCCCTTCACCACCGGCTCGCGCGCGGCGATGACCTCCAGGCAGCGCTCCAGATAGGCGCGCGGCGTGTCGCTGCCGTCGAGAAAGCGCGGCACGGCGTCATGAAAGGTGAGCGGCCTGAAGGTGGCGGGGTCGTAGCCCTGGGGGGACTTCGTGCCGAGGTTCATGTCAGGGGGCGTCATGGGCGGCGATCCAGGCTTCGGCGACTTCGGTGCCGGTGGCGAACCACACGTTGGGGAAGGATTTGAGGAAGGCGATCATGTCGCGCAGCAGCGCGATGCGGCTGGGACGGCCGGACACCTGCGGGTGCATCACGAGGTTGTAGAGCCCGCCCCAGCGGTAGATCTCCCGGAACTCGTCCTGGAAGACCTCCTTGATGTGGCTGTTGGTGAAGATCGGCCGCGGCGTCTTGATGGAGAAGAGCGCGTAGGGCGCGTCGTCCGTGCTCCAATGCCAGGGCAGTTCGACGGGACCTTTCCCGCCCTCCGGCATCGCCATGCGGTAGGGCACGACATCGTCCAGCAGCGAGCTGTCATAGAGAAAATCGTGCTTGTTCAGCAGGCGGATCAGGTTGTCGCTGGTCTCGCCGGCGGGCGAGCGGTAGCCCTTGGGCACGACGCCCAGCACGCGCTTCAGCGCGTCCAGCCCCTTCTCCATCTCCTCCACCTCCTTGTCGGGGAAGTCGGGGTCGATCCAGGCATGGGAATAGCTGTGATGCGCGACCTCGTGCCCCTCGGCCACGATCATCTCGCAGCGCTGGGTGTGGTTCTCCACGGTCCAGCCGGGGATGAAGAAGGTGGCCTTCAGCTCCTCTTCCTGCAGCGTCTCCAGGATCTTCGGCACGCCGACCTTGGCGCCGTAGACGCCCTGGCTGAGGGTGCCGGGCCGCCGCGCATTGGCGGGATCGCGGGAGAGCCAGAGCGTCTCCGCGTCGAAGTCGAAGGTCAGCATCACGGCGACGCGCGCGCCGTTGGGCCAGTTGATGCTCTTGTCGATCATGCGTTTGTCGATCATCCCATCGTCTCCTCTCCCGGCACGCGCGGCGGGTTGCGCGAAGTGAGCCATCCGCCATCCACGACCAGGACATGGCCGGTCACGAAGGACGCGTCGTCGGAGGCGAGGAAGGCCGCGGCGGAGGCGATCTCCTCCGGCTTGCCGGCGCGCCGCAGCGGCGTGGGCTCCACGATCGCCTTCACGTAGTAGGGCTTGGTCAGGTGGTTCTGCGTCATGGCCGTCTCGATGACGCCGGGCGCGATGGCGTTCACGCGGATGCCCTCCGGCCCGAGCTCGGCCGCGAGCTGCCGCGTGAAATGCGCCACGCCCGCCTTGGCGACGGCATAGGCCGTGGTGCCGGGATAGCCGGCGATGCCGAAGGTCGAGGAGATGTTGATGATGGCACCACCCGGCCGCGTCAGATGGGGCAGGGCGGCGCGCGTGACGCGCAGCACCGCCTTCAGGTTCGTGTCGATGAAGCGGTCGATGATCTCGTCGTCGGATTCCTCGAGCGACTTCGAGCCGCCGATGCCGGCGTTGTTCACGAGGATGTCGATGCGGCCATAGGCGTCGAGCGCGGCCTTCATCACCTTCTCGCCGGCGCCGAGTGCGGCGATGTCGGTCACGAAGCCGGTGCCATCAATCGCGGCCGCCGTCGCCATCACATCCTCGCTGCGGTCGGTGAGCAGGACCTTCGCGCCCTCGGAGGCGAGCCGCCGCGCGATGGCCGCGCCGATGCCGCGCGCGGCGCCGGTGACGACGGCGACGCGGCCGGCGAAGCGGGTGGGATCAGGCAAGACGGCCTCCATCGATCGGCAGCGAGACGCCTGTCATGAAGGCGGCCTCGTCGCTGAGCAGGAAGAGCACGGCGGCGCCGACCTCCTCGGCCTTGCCGAAGCGGCCGAGCGGGTGGCGGGCGCGAAACTCGGCCTCGCGGGCGGCGCGGGCCTCGGGGCTGCCGGCGGAGGCGAAGGTCAGCTCCAGCATGGGCGTCTCGATCGAGCCGGGGCAGACACAGTTCACGCGGATGGCGTTCGGCGCCTCGGCGCGGGCGAGGCTGCGGCTCATCATGACCACGGCGGCCTTGCTGGCGGAATAGGCGGGCAAGGCGGGCGAGCCGGTGAGGCCGGCGGCCGAGGCGAAGGTCACGACCGCGCCGCCGCCGGCCGCGCGCATCAGCGGCAGGATGGCGCGGAGCGTGAGCCAGGTGCCCTTCACGTTCACCTCGAAGAGGCGGTCCCAGTCGGCCTCGGTCGTCTCGGTCAGCGGCACGGTCGGGCCGAGCATGCCGGCGGAGGTCGCCAGCAGCGTGACGGGGCCGAGCGCCTGCGTGGCCGTCGCGAGGCGGGCCTGGTCGTCGGCGCTGGTGATGTCGCCCTGGACGGCGACGGCGCCGGGGCAGGATGTCGCGGTTTCCGCAAGGCCGGCGCCGTCGCGGTCGAAGAGCACGACCTTCGCGCCCTCCCGGGCCAGCCCCTCCGCCGTGACGCGGCCGAGGCCGGAAGCAGCGCCCGTCACCACGGCGATGCGCCCGGCAAATCGGTGGGAACCCATGGTTCGAGCACTCCGAAGCTGAACGTCCATCGCACGGCATCAGTCGTATTGACTATCGATACGATCGAATTGTAAACGAAGTTAAGAGGAGCTTTTGCGACGTGTCAAAGCCTATTGCCGCCGCGCCGACGGAAAAAGACGGGACGGCCGATCCGCGCCTCTTCGTGCAGGCGGTGGAGAAGGCGTTCCGGATCCTCGAGGTCTTCGGCGGGAGCGGCCGGCCGATGTCGCTCTCCGAGATCGCGGCGGCGGCCGGCATGGATAAAAGCGGCGCCCAGCGGCTGTGCCACACGCTGCGCCACCTCGGCTATCTCCAAGCGGACCCGCAGGGCCGCGGCCTGATGCCCGGGCTGCGCCTCATGGACCGGTCCTACGATTTCCTGCGGATGCATCCGCTGGTGGAGCGCGGGACGGCCGTGCTGATCGAACTGCGCCGCACGGCGCAGGAGCGCGTGGATCTGAGCCTGCTGGACGACCTTTCGGTCATCTATGCGGTGCGGCTGCAGAGCAAGCGCGAGACCTTCTCCGCCACGCTGCTCGGCCGCCGCGTTCCGACCTTCTGCTCGTCCGGCGGACAGGCGATGATGGCGATGATGGACGACGCCGCGGTCGAGGACATCCTGGCCCGCTCCGACCGCCGCCCCATGACGCCGAAGACGATCACCGACCTGCCCACCCTCCGCGCGAAAGTGGCCGCGGCGAGGGCGCTCGGCTATGCGCTCGCCATCGAGCAGGGGCTGCTGGGGGAGGTCGTCCTGGCCGCCGCCGTGCACGACCGGCAGGGCCGCCCGATCGCCGCCATCCACATCGCCGCCTCCCTCTCGGAATGGGAGGTGGAGCCCTTCGCGCGGCGGATGGCGCCGCTGGCCATGGAAGCCGCCCGCGCCCTCAGCAACTGACCGCCGCGGCGGTTTCGCACGAGCCGGGGCCGTTGCGCTGGGCGGATCGAATCGGCCATCGCCGTCGTCGCCGACTGTCCACAGGCCCTAGGCCGGGTGTTGCCGCAGGTGCTCCAGCATCAGCTCCGAGACGCGGGCCGGCACCTGGTCCGCCGCGTAGTGCCCGACGCCGGGCAGCACCTCGAGGCGATACGGCGCCTCCACGAAGTCCACGGTGCCCTCGGCGGCCATGCGGCCGACCGTGTCGTCGGCATCGCCCCAGACGAACAGCGTCGGCACGGAAATGGGGCCGATGGGCCGGGTCACCGCGCCGCGGGCGCGGTACCACGCCAGCGCGGCCTCCATGGCGGCGGGGTTGCCGATGACGGCCAGGTGCTTTTCCGTCGCCGCCGGCGGAATGCCGTTGGCCGCGTGGCGCGTCCGCAGCCACGCCGCGTCGTCGGCCAGCAGCGTGGCGGTCGCGCCGGGATCCTGGAAGGCCTTGTGATGGCGCGACCGGTGGGGCTGCTCCGGGTCGTCGCGCATCGCCCGGGCGAAGGCGGCGGGGTGCGGGCGCGACAGCATGGTCAGCGAGGCCAGCCGCTCCGGATGGCGGGCGGCGATGTCCCAGGCCAGGCTGCCGCCCCAGTCGTGCCCGACGAGGTGGAAGCGCCGGCCGCCCTGGCCCATGGCCTCCGCCAGCGCGAGCGCATCCCCGATCAGCAGCTGGATGTCGTAGAGCGCGTGGTGCGAGGGATCCGGGCGGGCCCCGGCGGAATAGCCCCGCTGGTTCGGCGCCACGGCCAGGAAGCCGGCATCGGCCAGGGCCGGCAGCTGCGAGTCGTAGAGGTGCCGCGAGACGGCGAAGCCGTGCAGCATCAGAACCAGCGGCGCGTCGGCCGCGCCCGCCACGGAGACGTCGAACACCAGGCCCGGCCCGATCTCGATTTTACGATCTTCGATGCTGGGATCCTCGGTCATCGGCTTCCTCCTATGTCAGCCGGAAGTCCTTGAGGACCTCGGGCTTGAAGGCCAGCCCATGGCCGGGCTCCTCCGGCGCGGTGATCATCCCGTTGGCGATCTTCGGGCGCGACACCCACACATCGTCCAGCAGCCCCATCTGCTCGGCCCAGATGCCGTTGGGGATGCTCGCGAGCAGGTGCACGTTGAGTTCCGGGAACAGATGCGGGGCCATGGTCATGCCCCAGGTCTCGGCCACCGTGGCGATCTTGCGCAACTCCGTCAGCCCGCCGCGCATCGGGTCGGGCTGCAGGATGGGCAGGCGGGGATTCTCCAGGAAGGGCTTGAGGTCGGCGCGGCCGAAATGGGATTCCCCGCCCACGACGCGCATGTCGAGCGCCTCGGCGCAGCGGAGGTAGCCGGCGTAGTCGTCCGGCAGCACGGGCTCCTCGAGCCAGTAGATGTCGTATTCCTCGAACTTCCGGCCCATCTGGATCGCGACATCGGCGCTCCAGCCCATGTTCACGTCGATCATGATGTCGATGTCCGGTCCGACCGCCTCGCGCATGCGGCGGACGTTGTCGAGATCGGTGCGCAGGTCGCCGACATGCGCGACCTGCATCTTGATCGCCTTGTAGCCCTCGGCCAGGTAGTGCTTGGCCTTGGCGATCATCCCGTCGCCACCAGAGCCGCGGAAGCAGCCGCTGCCATAGATCGGGATCTCCGACCGGTAGTGGCCCCAGAGCCGGTGCAGCGGCAGGCCGGCGGCCTTGCCGACCACGTCCCACAGCGCGATGTCGATCGCCGATTGCGCCATCATGGCGACGCCGCCGCGCCCGCCGGTGAGCGTCGTGCGCCAGAGGTCACGCCAGATCGCCTCGACCGCGGTCGCGTCCCGTCCGAGGAGTCGGGGGGCCATCGCCTCCTCGATGCAGGCGCCGATGGTGCGCTGCAGGGGCAGGTTCAGCAGGTGCAGGTAGCCCATGCCGGTCAGTCCGGAGGCCGTGACGATCTCGACCACCACGAGGTCCCTGGCATCGCCGAGGGCATGGCCGGCGAGCCAGGGATCCTCCGCCCAGGGCATGCGCAGCAAGGTGGTGCGCACCTCGCGGATCGTCAGATCGGCCAATGTCAAATCCTCCCCAAGCCCTTCGCGGAAACCTGCGCGCCCAGGAGAGTGGAGGCAACCCTCCGGCGCTTACCTCCAGCCGGGAGCGGGGACCTTGCGCAGGCGCTGGCGGATTTCCTGGAACGTCGAGACCTGGTCGTCCCAGAAATCGTCGATCAGGTCGCGGTTCGCCATGATCCACGCCGACACGCGGTCGAAGTCGCCCTGATGCAGCCCGCCACTGACCTGCAGGATCATGGGCTCCACGGCCAGGATCGTCAGCCTGTCGGGATCGAGGCGCATGCCCGGCGTCACGCCGACCAGCACCTGCTCGGCACCATGCCCGCGCCGGAGCCAGACGCATTGTGACAGGCCGGTCGACTCGCGCGACAGGCAGATGCTGTCCTCTGTGATCGGCTCCGCCGGACCGGCGCCGCCCGTCTCCGCGGGCGACGGGCTTGCCGCCGGCCTGGGCGCGTGGCTCGCCGGGCGAGGCGTGGGAGCCGGGTTTGGCTTCCGCTCGGGAGCCGGGGTCGCCGGCCGGGGCGCGGGTGCCGCGGGGGCCGGGGTTGGCTTCGGCTCGGCGGCCTGGATCGTCAGCCGGGGCGCGGGGGCCGCGGGCGACGGAGCTGGCTTCGGCTCGGGGGCCAGGGTCACCGGCTGGGGCGCGGGGGCCGCGGGCGGTGGGGTTGGCTTCGGCTCGGGAGCCTGGACCACCGGCTGTTCCGGCGCCGCGGGTTCCGCCACCTCGTCGGCGCGCGGGGCGAGGCGGATGCTGACGCCCTCGTCGTCGACGGCGATCTCGATCGACGGATCGGCATCGAAAACCATCCGCAGGGCCGGCTCGAAGATGGTCCTGAACGAGGCGGGGTTCTGCGACACCGTGCCGAATCGGGCCAGCAACTCGTCCCAGCCCGTGGTTCGCAGGGAGTCCGCGCCGCCGAGCGAATACCGGATCCAGGCATAGGCATCCAAGGCCATCGGCGAGTCGCTCAGCTCCCTCACGATGCGGGAATCGAGAGCGACGGCGTGGCTGTTGAGGCCGGCGAGGAACTTGGCGCTGAGACGGATCTTCGACCGCCACTCGGGATTGTCGCCGCGGGACCTGCTCCGCGCGTCGAAGATGGTGAATTCCGGCCCGCCGCCCCACGAGACCGAGATCTTCGCGGACAGCATGCGGTGCATCTGGTCGATCAGTTCCGCCGTCTTGCCGCCGACCCCCATCCTCCCCGCCAGGGCGGAGGCGTCGGCGCCGAGGTCGAGCGAGGCGCTGTTCTCCCGCCGGGCGGCATCGCAGATATGGATCAGGCTCAGCCGCAGCATGCGCCCGCCCGGCAGGGCGTGTTCCGGCGAGGCGGCCTCCATGCGAAGGGAGGTCGTCCCGATGCCGCGATGCCATTGGCCGCGAGGGGCCCGGATCGGCAGCCCCAATTCGCAGAGCACCGGATGGATCCACAGGACCCCATCGCCTGGCTGCACTGTTTCGGCGTCGAGTGAGGAGACGGGAGGAGCGTGGTTCAAGCGTCGGGTTACCAGTGTCAGGTTGTGCCGGGAGGCGGCGCGTTGTGCAAAGCCACGCGAACGTATTGACCAGTGGCGGCCGCGATACCAGCCCGGCGACTGTGGCAAGTAGGGGAAGATCGTCGAATCGGTATAATAAGGCGGGCCGGCCCGATCGCCCAGCGCCACGGGCGCACGGGCGAGGCCCGCCGCACGCGGGGCGGGCCGAAGGCGGGCGGGCCAGGCTCGGGTGGGCCAGGCCCGCCTCCATATCGTGATTGGGAGGATGACCTGTGTCGACAAGGTCTCGCTACGCCCACCCGGAGGCCATCGTCGGCACGCCGTGGCTGGAGGAGCATCTGCAGGATCCGGCGCTGCGCCTTTTCGACTGCACGACCTATCTGATCTACGAGACGGGGACCGGCAGGCCCTACCGCGTCGAGAGCGGGCGCCATGACTACGAGACGGCGCATATTCCCGGCTCGGCCTTCCTGGACCTGCAGGGGGAGCTCTCCGATCTCTCGAGCCGCTTCAACTTCACCATGCCGCCGGCGGAGGATCTCGCGGCGCGACTGGCCGCCAAGGGCATCGGCAGGGGGCACCGTGTCGTCCTCTACGCGCGCAAGAACATGCAATGGGCCACGCGCGTCTGGTGGATGCTGCGGGCCATCGGCTTCGACGATGCGGCCGTGCTGGATGGCGGCTTCGACAAGTGGCAGGCCGAAGGGCGGCCGGTCGAGGCGGGCACCAGGGAT
>JAQGHZ010000424.1 GCA_028291485.1 Rubritepida sp.
CGGCAGATTCGGGACCGACCTTCAGCACGCCGAAGCCGTCCACCCAGGCGATGGAGCCGCCGCCGTCGCCGATTGAGGAGACGGAGACGCTGGGGATGTAGAGCGGCAGGTCGCCGATCTTCTCGCCTAGGCCGAATTGCGGCTGGCCGTCGATGATGAGCGCGACGTCGGCGCTCGTCCCACCGATGTCGAGGGTGATGACGTCGGGAATCCCAGCCTCGCGCGCCGTCCAGGCCGCGCCCATCACGCCCGAGGCGGTGCCGGAGAGCACCATCCCCACGCAGGACCGCTTGCCGAGCTCCGCCGACATGATGCCGCCATTGGACTTCGTCACCAGCGGCTGCGCGGTGACGCCACGGCTTTGCAGGCCGCCGATGAGGCGGTCGAGGTAGTCGCTGATCTTGGGATGGACATAGCCGTTGATGAGCGCGGTGGTGGTGCGCTCGTACTCGCGGATGACCGGCCAGACCTCGCTGGAGCGGAAGACGAAGAGGTCGGGCGCGAGGCGGCGGATGATCGCGGCCACCTGCTCCTCATGCACCGGGTTCCGATAGGCGTTGAGCAGCGAGACGATGACACCCTCCACGCCCTTGGCCAGCACCTTGGCGACGGCGGCTTCGACCGAGGCTTCGTCGAGCGCGAATTCGACGGTGCCGTCGGCGAGCACGCGCTCCTTCAGCCCAAAGATCTTGTCGCGCGAGACCAGCGGCGCGCCGCGGCGGGAGAAGAGGCTGTAGGCCTCCGGCATGCGCAGCCGCGCCAGCTCGATCACATCCTCGAAGCGCTCGGTGGTGATGAGGGCGAGGTTCGCGCCCTTGCGCTGGATGACCGTGTTGATGCCGACCGTCGTGCCATGCACGAAGCTGGTGATGTCGGCGGGGGCGACGCCATGCCGCTCCTCCAGCAGGTCCAGACCGCGGAGCAGCTCGGCGCCGGGCGTGTCCGGCGTGGTGAGGACCTTGAGGCTGTGCAGCTCGCCCGCGTCCTCGTCCCAGAGGCAGAAGTCGATGAAGGTGCCGCCGATATCGACGCCCACGCGATGACCCATGCGAAAGCCAAGCTCCACTGTCCGAGGCCGCCAGTATGGCGGCCCCGTGACGGGGGTCGATGGAAAAGATGGAGCCATGGCATAACCTACCGTTATGGATTTCCGGAGGTTCCGCCATGAATGCCCGCCAGCTCGAGATCTTCCATGCCGTCATGCGCAGCGGCACGCTGACGGGCGCGGCGGCCTTCCTGGGCATCTCGCAGCCTGCGGTCAGCAAGGCGATGCAGCTCGCCGAGCGCAAGCTGGGATTCCGCCTGATGCGTCCCATCAAAGGCCGGCTCTACCCCACCCCGGAGGCCGAGCGCCTCCTGCCCGACGCGGACCGCATCATGCGCGACCTCTCCGCCTTCCGACGCCTTACCGGCGAGGTGCGGGCCGGCGGCGCGGGGCTGGTGCGCGTCGCGGCTTCCTCGACCAGCGCCACGGCGTTACTGCCCATGGCGATCGAGCGGTTCCGCAAGACGCATCCGGCGGTCCGCATCTCCTCGCATCTGCTGACGGCACGCGAGGTGGCCGCGGCCGTCGCGGCCGGCGAGGTCGATTTCGGCCTTGCCCTCTCGCCCGTGCAGCTGCCGGGCCTCTCCGTCCGTAGCCTCGGCGCGCCGGAGATGATCTGCATCGCGCCGCAGGGCCATCCACTGCTGGAGCGGCCGAACGTGACGCCGACAGACCTCGCGCAGCACCCGCTCATCTCCTTCGGCGCCGAGACCTATTTCGGGCAGCTCCTCGACCAGGCCTTCGAGGGCGCCGGCCGGAAACGCGAGACCACGCTACAGGTGACGATGAGCGTCGTCGCCGCCTGCCACGTCCAGCAAGGCGCCGGCGTCGCGGTGGTGGACACCTTCATCCGGCATCTGGGGTTGGCCGGCCTCGGCTGGCGGCCCTTCCGGCCCACCATCCGCCTGCCGGTGACGCTGATGACCGAGGAGCGGCATCCCCTCTCCCGCCTCTCGGCCGAGCTGGTTCAGGCGGTGCAGAAGGTGCTCGATGAGGACCAGCAGTCGCTGGCGCGGCCCCGCTCAGTCCAGGGTCGCGCCTGAGGTCCGCACAAGGTCGGCCCAGAAGGCGACCTGCGTCTGGACGAAGGCGTCGAGCTGCTCGGGCGTGCTGGGCGGCACGGGGTCGAAGCCGGCACGCTGGAGACGTTGCTTCAGCCCGTCATCCGCCAATGCACGGCCGAAGGCGGAGCGCAGCAGCGCCTGTGTCCCGGCCGGCATCCCTTTCGGGGCGGCGATGCCATACCAGACATCCGTGTCGCCGAAGCCCGGATAGCCCATCCAGACCAGCGTCGGCACGCCGGCGAGGGTGGATTCCCGCGGCCCCGTCGTCCCCAGCGCGCGCAGCCGCCCGTCGCGGATCAGCCCGACCACCGAGGGCACGGAGGCGAAGCCGAAATTCGTCTCGCCCGCCATCATGCCCGTGAGGCCCTCGGCCGGTCCGCGATAGGGGACGTTCTCGACGGTCAGGCCCGTCAGCGTGGCGAGCTGCGCGCAGGAAAGATGCTGAGACGTGCCGTTGCCTGGCGAGAAATGCCTCAGCGGCGGCTGGCCCGGCCGTTTTCCAAGCGCGATCAGGTCGGCCAGGCTGTTGATCCCGCTATCGGCGGAGACGACGAGCGCATTGGGCGTCGAGCCGGCGATGACCAGAAGTGTCAGGTCGCGCACCGGATCGAAGGGGAGGTTGCGGTAGAGCGCCTTGTTGATGGGAATGGAACTCGCGGAGACCAGCGCCAGGGTCAGCCCGTCCGGCCGCGCACGCACGACCTGTCCGATGCCCAGGGTGCCGCCGGCACCTGGCCGGTTCTCGATCACCACCGTATGGCCGAGCAGCGCGGACACCTCCGGCGCCACGAGCCGCGCGATGATGTCGTTGGTGGAACCCGCGCCATAGGGCACGACGATGCTGACCGTGCCGGCCGGCAGGCCGCCCGACTGGGCCTGCGCCATCGAGGCCGCGCCTAGGGCGGCCGAGCCTCCCAGAAACGTCCGGCGGCGTAACGAGTGCGGATCGGACATGGGCTTCGGACCTCCGGCCGAGGAAACACGCCGGGCATGGGCAGGTTTGCGCGGCGGCCATCCACTCTGCGTCGGGCGTCTCGACGGCGAAAGCCTGTTGGGCAAGAATATTCGGCAGGAAGTTATAAGGAATACCCCGATGCCCATCACGCCCATGACCGGAACGGCCATGCCGATGCAACCCATGGTCGCGGGCAAGCGCTGGATGGTCTCGGCCGGGCACTACCTCGCCACCGAGGCCGGCGCGACCATGCTCGCCGCCGGCGGCAACGCGGTGGATGCGGCGGTGGCGGCGGGCATCACGCTGGGCGTCGTGCATGCGGACCAGGTGCAGGTCTCGGGCGTCGCGCCCATGCTGATCCACATGAAGGAGCGCGGCGATGTGGTCGCCATCAGCGGCCTCGGCACCTGGCCGAAGGCGACGCGGCCGGAGGTCTTCATCCCGGAGAACCGGATTCCCCTCGGCCTGCTGCGCACCGTGGTG
>JAQGHZ010000462.1 GCA_028291485.1 Rubritepida sp.
AGGGGCAGGCTATCGCCCTTTTGCCATCCTTTGAAAGGGATGAGGCATTGCATGGTGCGGTCCGCAGGGGTGCAAACCGCGCAGAGGACCGGACCAATTTGGACGGAGGCGGGTGCGGGATTGGTCCGCTAACCGTCAATCTCCTCGCGGAGCATCTCCAGCCGAAGCCACTCCCCCTCCGCCGCCTCCAGCGCCGCCTGGCGCTCGGCCAGCGCCGCCGTGCGCTGCTGGAAGCCCTTCGGATCGCGCGCATACAGCCCCGGATCGGCCAGCCAGTTCTGCAGTACGCCGATCTCCTTGTGCAGCTTCTCCATCGTCACCGGCAGGGTGGTGAGCGCGTGCTGGTCCTTGAAGCTCATCCGCCTGGAGCTCCCAAGGGGGGAAGTCGGCGCGGAGGCCGTGCCACGCAGCGTCGTGGACTCGCGAGGGGCCCGCGCCGCGCTGCGGGCCGCGATGCCTTCGCCGCGCTGGTTGAGCATGTCGCTGTAGCCGCCGGCATAATCCTGCCAGCGCCCATTCCCCTCCGACATGATGATCCCGGTGCAGACACGGTCGAGAAAGTCGCGGTCATGGCTGACCAGCAGGACCGTGCCGGCATAGTCGGCCAGCAGGTCCTCCAGCAGGTCGAGCGTCTCGAGGTCGAGGTCGTTGGTCGGTTCGTCCAGCACCAGCAGGTTGGAGGGCGCGGCCAGCGCCTTGGCCAGCAGCACCCGCCCCCGCTCGCCGCCGGACAGCTTCCCGACCGGCGTCCGTGCCTGCTCGGGACTGAACAGGAAGTCCTGCATGTAGCCGATGACGTGGCGCGGCTTGCCGTCGACCCAGACCTGGTCGCCATTGCCGTCCGTCAGCGTGTCGGCCAGGGTCTGCGTGGGGTTGAGCGTGGCGCGCAGCTGGTCCAGCGCCCGCATGGCGATGTTGGTGCCGAGCTTCACCGTCCCCGCATCCGGCGGCAGCTTGCCGATGAGGATGTTGAGCAGCGTCGTCTTGCCCGCGCCATTGGCGCCGACGATGCCGATCCGGTCGCCCTTGATGATGCGGGTCGAGAAATTGCGCAGGATTGGCGTCTCGCCCCAGGCCTTCTCCACACCCTCGGCAGTGATGACCAGCTGGCCGGAGGAGCTGGCCTCGGCCGCCTGCATGACCACCGTGCCGGTCGGCTTGATGCGCTCGCGCCGGGCCGCGCGCAGCTCCTGGAGCTGGCCCACGCGGCGCATGTTGCGCTTGCGCCGGCCGGAGACGCCGTGCCGCAGCCAATGCTCCTCGCGCACGATCTGCCGGCCGAGCTTGTGGGCGGCCTGCTCCTCCTGCTCCAGCTGTTCCTCACGCCAGGCCTCGAATTCGCCGAAGCCGCGGTCCAGCCGCCGCGTGATGCCGCGATCCAGCCAGAGCGTCGCCCGCGAGAGGCGCGACAGGAAGCGCCGATCGTGGCTGATGAGCACCAGTGCGCCCCGCATCGCGGAAAGCGCGCCCTCCAGCCATTCGATGGCCGGGAGGTCGAGGTGGTTGGTCGGCTCGTCCAGCAGCAGGATGTCGGGCTCGGGCGCCAGGGCGCCGGCCAGGGCGGCGCGGCGCGCCTCGCCGCCGGAGAGGCGCGCGGGATCCTCCTCGCCGGTCAGGCCGAGGCCCTCCATCAGGGCGCGCGCGCGGTAGGGATCGTCCGAGGGGCCGAGGCCGGACATCACATAATCTTCAACGGTCTTGTGGCCGGAGAGGTCGGGCTCCTGCGCCAGGTAGCGCATGGTGGCCCCAGGCTGGAGGAAGCGCGTGCCACCCTCCGGCTCCAACTCGCCGGCGGCGATGCGGAGCAAGGTGGACTTGCCGCTGCCGTTGCGCCCCACCAGCGCCAGCCTTTCGCCGGGGGAGACGGAGATGCCGGCCCCCTGGAGCAGGGGCGTGTTGCCAAGGCTGAAGCGAATTCCGTCGAGCAGCAGAAGGGGGGGAGCGGCCATGCCGGGGGCGATGGCCCGCCCGTCACCGCGCGTCAAGCCGCGAGGCAAGTTGCGAGGCTTTGGCCGCTCGGAACGAGGGCCGAACCGATCCAGGCTGTCGCTGCGACGTCGGCACGCCCCGGAGCGGCCAGACCCTGGGCGACCGGGGACCCTGGACAATCCCCTCCGCGCCGACTTCCATGTCCGGCGAATTCAGGGAGACGAGGGTGTCCGACAACAACGACCCCGGCGGCAGTTGGACCAACCCCCTCGGGGATGGCGGCGGCACCGACACCTTCACCTCCACCAGCTCGCAATCCTGGTTCTCGCGCATCGGCTCGGCACTGGTGGGGCTGCTCATCGGGCTGGTCATGATCCCCGGCTCCGGCGCGCTGCTCTTCTGGAACGAGGGACGCGCGGTGCAGACGGCGCGCTCGCTGACCGAGGGCGCCGGCGCGGTGCGGGCCGTCTCCGCCGACCGGCCGGATGCGGCCAACGAGGGCAAGCTGGTCCATGTCTCCGGCCCCGTCCGCGTCGGCCAGGTGCCGCTGGACACCGAGCTCGACGCCAAGCCCCCCAAC
>JAQGHZ010000476.1 GCA_028291485.1 Rubritepida sp.
GCCACGCTGGAGATGGCGCTGGCCATCCTGCTGGAGGCGGCGCTGTCCTTCCTCGGCCTGGGCGTGCCGGCGCCCCTGCCCTCCTGGGGCCTGATGATCGCCGAAGCCAAGGAATACATGTTCTTCACGCCGTGGGTGATCCTGGTGCCGGGCATCGCGCTCTTCGTGCTGGTGCTGGGCGTGAACCTGCTGGGCGATGCGCTGCGCGACATGCTCGGCACGGACCTCAACAGATGAGCCTGCTCGAGGTCCGGAACCTGCGCGTCACCTTCGGCGGCACGGCCGCGGTGCGGGGCATCTCGCTCAAGGTGGAAAAGGGCGAGACGCATTGCCTCGTCGGCGAGAGCGGCTGCGGGAAGTCCGTCACCTCGCTCGCCATCATGGGGCTGCTCGCGCGCGGCGGCCGGCGCGACGCCGAGAGGCTCGCCTTCGCCGGCACCGACATCCAGAACCACAGCGAGCGCGAGATGTCCCGCCTGCGCGGCGACCGCATGGCGATGATCTTTCAGGAGCCCATGACCTCGCTGAACCCGGCCTACACGGTCGGCTCGCAGATGACCGAGGTGCTGCGCCGCCATCGCGGCACGCCGCGCGCCCAGGCCGTGGACCGCGCCGCCGAGCTGCTGGGCCGCGTCGGCATCACCGCGCCCGGCCTGCGGCTCGGGCAATATCCGCACCAGCTCTCCGGCGGCCTGCGCCAGCGCGTGATGATCGCCATGGCGCTGATGTGCGACCCGGAACTCCTCATCGCCGACGAACCCACCACCGCGCTCGACGTCACCGTGCAGGCGCAGATCCTGCGGCTGCTGGCCGGCATCCAGAAGGAGCTCGGCCTCGGTATCCTGCTCATCACGCACGATCTCGGCGTGGTGGCGCGCATCGCCGACCGCGTCTCGGTCATGTATGCCGGCGAAGTCGTGGAGAGTGCGTCGGCCGAAAACCTCTTCGCCGACCCGCAGCACCCCTACACGCGCGGCCTGCTCTCCTGCATCCCCGTGCCCGGCAAGGTGAAGCGCGACGAGCCGCTGGGCAGCATCCCCGGCGTCGTGCCCCGCATACCCCCCGGCTATGTCGGCTGCGCCTTTCGCGACCGCTGCCCCCATGCCCATGCCGAGTGCGACGGCGCCATCCCCCGCCGCGCCGCCGGGCCGGACCACGAGGTCCTCTGCACCCTCCCCGCCGGCTGGTTCGGGCGGCAGGCGGCGTGAGCGCCGTGCCCGCCATCGAGGTGCGCGGCCTGCGCCGCGTCTTCCGCGTGCGACAGGGCCTCTTCGCGCCGCCGCGCCACGTCGTCGCGGTGGACGACGTCTCCTTCGCCGTGCCGGCCGGCAGCGTGCTCGGCGTCGTCGGCGAGAGCGGCTGCGGCAAGTCCACGCTGGCCCGCATGATCCTCGGCCTGCTGCCGCCCTCCGCCGGCGAGGTGCTGGTGGACGGCCAACGCCTGGCCGACATGGATCGCCGCGCCCGCGCGCGCCTCATCCAGCCGGTCTTCCAGGATCCCTTCTCCTCGCTGAACCCGCGCCGCCGCGTGCGCGACATCGTGGCCATGCCGCTCGTCGCGCAGGGCAGCATCAGCAGCGCCGACATCGCCCGCCGCGTGGAGGAAGCCCTCGCCCGCGTCGGCCTCTCCGCCGAGCAGGGCACCCGCTTCCCCTCGCAGCTCTCCGGCGGCCAGCGTCAGCGCGTGGCCATCGCGCGCGCCCTCGTCCTGCGCCCGCGCATCGTCGTCTGCGACGAGCCGACCAGCGCGCTCGACGTCTCGGTGCAGGCGCAGATCCTGAACCTGCTCGCGGAGTTGCGGCGCGAGCTCGGCCTCACCTACCTCTTCATCAGCCACAACCTCGCGGTCGTGGAGCATGTCGCGAGCGAGGTCGCCGTCATGTATCTCGGCCGCATCGTGGAGACGAACGAGAGCGAGGCCCTCTTCGCCGAACCTCGCCACCCTTACACGCGCGCGCTTCTGGCCAGCGTGCTCACGCCCGAGCCGGGCCTTGGCGTGCCCGATGTCGGCCTTGGCGACACCATGCCCGATCCGGCGAACGTGCCGGCCGGCTGCCGCTTCCATCCCCGCTGCCCGCTCGCCTTCGAGCGCTGCCCGGTCGAGGTGCCGAGGACCACGCCCAACGGCACCGGCTTCGTCGAATGCCATCTGGCGGAACCTGCCTGAGGGAACGGTCCACCGCTTCGGCGATTCCACCTCAGCGGATCGCGCCCTACACGACCAGCGCTGCCGCCTTGCCTCCGACGGCCTGCAGTGCCGCCTTCGGATCGTAGTCGTAGCCGTGCACGGAAAAGGCGACGGCCTTCCGCTGCAGCATCTGCGTCGCGCGGGTCTGTTTCGACATCGCAAATCCACCCCGTCCTCGAACACCCTCAGCGCGCGGGTGTACCGCCCAGCAGGTCCGTCACCCCCGGATGCAGCGGCACAGGGATGCCCAGCCCCGCGCTGCCGGGCGCCACCATCAGCGCCAGCGGCTCGCGCTCGCGTGCGCCCACGCGGCCCAGCACCGCCTCC
>JAQGHZ010000487.1 GCA_028291485.1 Rubritepida sp.
CGTCGCGATGCGCGCGGCAAAGAGATCGCGGGCGCCCCGTGGCGCGCTGAGCAGGGCACGGGTTACGCCTTCGCCATGCATGCAGTCTCGTCACTTCTGGCGACCCTTGTCGCCGCGCTCGCGCTCGCCTTCGGACTGGGACTCGTCGCGCGGCTGCTGCGGCTGCCGCCCCTGCTGGGCTGCCTCGCCGCCGGCCTCTTGGTCGGCCCCTGCACGCCGGGCTTCATCGCCGACCGGGGGACGACCTCGGCCATGGCGGGGTTCGCGCTTCAGCATTTTCAGCTGGAGGCGGATACGGCGCAGCGGATGGTGGATCGGCTTCGGCAGGGGTGATGCGAGAGGGGCGAAGCCCCCTCGAGACGCCCTCAGAAGGTCGGCGGCGCCGCCTCCTCCTCGCTTATATCCGGCATCGGCACATCGATCCGCACCGTCGAAGGATCCACCCCCGTGCCGCGGTCCAGCCAATAGGTCACGCTCTGCGGCCAGAAGATCACCACCGCCACCAGGATCAGCTGCAGCCCCACCCAGGGCAGCGCGCCCCAGTAGATGTCACTCGACTTCACCTCCTTCGGCGCTATGCCGCGCAGGTAGAAGAGCGCGAAGCCGAAGGGTGGGTGCATGAAGCTCGTCTGCATGTTCACGCAGAGCAGCACGCCGAACCACACCAGATCGATCCCCAGCTTGTTGGCCACGGGCACCAGCAGCGGGATTACGATGAAGACGATCTCGAAGAAGTCGAGGAAGAAGGCCAGGAAGAAGATGAAGACGTTCACGAAGATCAGGAAACCCACCTGACCGGCCGGGATGTGCGAGAGCAGGTGCTCGATCCACAGCCCGCCGTCGACGCCCTGGAAGACGAGGCTGAATACCGTCGATCCCACCAGGATGAAGATCACCATGGCGGTGATCCGCATCGTGCTTTCCATCGCCTGATAGAGCAGGTCCCAGGTGTAGCGGCCGTTGATCCAGGCGAGGCCGATGGCGCCCACCGCGCCCATGGCGCCAGCCTCCGTCGGTGTCGCGAGGCCCAGGAAGATCGTGCCCAGCACGAGGAAGATCAGCACGATCGAGGGCACCATACCCTTGGCCACGCGCCAGATCAGCGACCAGCCGCGCTGCGTCAGCGCCTCGGGCGGCAGGGGCGGCACCTTGTGCGGCGCGAAGATCGCGACACCCGCGATGAAGGACATGAAGAGCAGGATCTGCAGGATCGAGGGGCCGATCGCGCCCGCATACATGTCGCCGACGGAGCGGCCGAGCTGGTCGCCCAGGATGATCAGCACCAGGGACGGCGGAATGACCTGCGTGATGGTGCCCGAGGCCGCGATCACGCCGGTCGCGATCCGCATGTCGTAGCCGTAGCGCATCATGATCGGCAGCGAGATCATGCCCATGGCGATGACCGAGGCGGCGACCGTGCCCGTGATGGCGCCCAGCACGGCGCCCACCAGGATCACCGCGAAGGCCAGCCCGCCCGGTACCTTGCCGAAGAGCTGGCCCGTGCCCTCCAGCAGGTCCTCGGCGAGGCCGCAGCGCTCCAGCACCGCGCCCATGAGGGTGAAGAACGGGATCGAAAGCAGCAAATCATTCGACATGATGCCGAAGATCCGCAGCGGCAGGTTGCCCAGATAGGCCGGCGTGAAGAAGCCCATCTCAATCGAGAGGAAGCCGAAGAACAGCCCCGTCGCGGCCAGCGAAAAGGCCACCGGGAAGCCGATCAGCAGGAAGACCACCAGCCCGCCGAACATGATCGGCGGCATGAGTTCGAGAGTCATTCTCGGCGCAGTCCTATTGCTCGGGCCTGACGTAGTCGGCGACCAGCTCGACGCCCTCGACCGGCGCGCCGCGCAGCGAGGCGATGCGCTTGATGAGCTCGGAGATGCCCTGCAGGAAGATCAGCGCGAAGCCGATCGGCAGGATGAGCTTCACCGGCCAGCGCAGCAGCCCGCCGGCATTGGACGAGGTCTCGTGCCGCGTCCAGCTGTCGAGGAAGAAGGGCCAGGTCATCCAGGCCAGCAGCGCCATGGCGGGACCCAGGAAGAGGATGAGCCCCGCCACGTCCACCCAGAGCCGCGCCTTCTGCGGCAGGTTGCCGTAGAGCAGGTCCACCCGGACATGCTCGTTGCGCAGCAGCGTATAGGCTGAGCCCAGCATGACGATGACGGCGAAGAGGTACCACTGCACCTCCAGCCAGGCGTTGGAGCTGTAGGAGAGCAGGTAGCGCACGGCGGCATTGCCGGCGCTGACCACGCAGGCCAGCAGCACCGCCCAGACAGCCAGCCGGCTGACGGCCCGGTTCACGACATCGATCACATGGCTGACGCCGAGAAGCGGGCCCATTGTCACTCCCCCGTCAGCGGCGCTGCTGCTCCTGCGCCTGCATCAGGTAGTTGAAGCTGTCGAAGGTGTTCTCCGCCACGCGGAACCAGGGCAGCGTCGCGTCGCGGAAGGCCTTCTGATGCTCGTGGATCTTCTTGAACAGCGGGTTCGCCGCGGCCGTCTCCTCGTAGAGCTCGTTGGAGGCGCGGTAGCAGGCCTCCAGCACCGGACGCGGAAAGGGCCGCAGCTGCGTGCCGGCCGCAATGAGCCGGCGCAGCGCGGGCGGGTTCACCGCGTCGTACTTGGCGATGGTCTCGATGGTGGCGTCGCGGCAGGCGCTCTGCAGCGCTTCCTTGTAGAGCGTCGGCAGCGCGTCGTACTTCGGCTTGTTGCTGTAGAAGGACAGGTTCAGGCCGCCCTCCCACCAGCCGGGGTAGTAGTAGAAGGGCGCCACGCGGTTGAAGCCGAGCTTCTCGTCGTCATAGGGACCGACCCATTCGGCAGCGTCGATCGTGCCGCGCTCGAGCGCCGGGTAGATGTCGCCGCCGGCGATCTGCTGCGGCACGACGCCGAGCTTGGCCAGTACGTTGCCCGCGAAGCCGCCGACGCGGAACTTCAGGCCGCGCAGGTCCTCGGGGGTACGGATCTCGCGACGGAACCAGCCGCCCATCTGCGCGCCGGTGTTGCCGGCGGGGATGGAGACGATGTTCATCGGCTCGAAGAATTCCTTCAGCACGTCGCGCCCGCCGCCATGCTCCATCCAGGCGTTGAGCTGGCGGAAGTTGAAGCCGAAGGGCCAGGTGGCGTCGAAGGTGAAGGTCGGGTC
>JAQGHZ010000493.1 GCA_028291485.1 Rubritepida sp.
CTCCCGGCTATTCCGCGGCGCTGGCGCGAACCGGCAGCTTCCAGTTCGGCCGGATGAAGTGGCAGGTGTAGCCGTTGGGAATCCGCTCCAGGTAGTCCTGGTGCTCGGGCTCCGCTTCCCAGAAGGGCCCCACCGGCGCCACCTCGGTTACGACCTTCCCCGGCCAGAGGCCCGAGGCCTCCACATCGGCGATGGTGTCGAGTGCCACGCGCTTCTGCTCATCGCTCGTGTAGTAGATCGCCGAGCGATAGCTCATGCCCATGTCGTTGCCCTGCCGGTTGCGGGTCGTCGGGTCGTGGATCTGGAAGAAGAATTCGAGCAGCCTGCGGTAGCTGATCCGGGCGGGATCGAAGACGATCTCGATCGCCTCGGCATGGGTTCCGTGGTTGCGGTAGGTCGCATTCGGAACGTCGCCGCCCGAATAGCCGACACGCGTGGAGATCACGCCGTCATAGCGGCGGATGAGATCCTGCATGCCCCAGAAGCAGCCACCGGCAAGTACGGCACGTTCTGTCATCGGACGTCCTTCATCGGGTTGGAGGGTTCGGGCAGGGATGTGGCCTCTGCGCCGCTTCGAAACAACTGCGGATTTTGCGGGCCAGCGCGTTGCCTCCCCCTCGCCCCTCGCGCATACCGGAGACGGGCGCGGGCGGACGCGCCGCGAGGCCAGGGGAAGACGTGGATGCGGGAATCGGTGGTGGTGCTCGGGGCGGGGATGGTGGGCGTCTCGGTGGCGCTGCATCTGCGCCGCCGCGGCTGCGACGTCGTGCTGATCGACCGCCAGGGCCCCGGCGAGGGCGCCTCTTTCGGCAATGGCGGGCTGATCCAGCGCGAGGCCGTCTATCCGCACGCCTTCCCCCGCTCCTTCTCCGAGCTGCTGCGCATCGCGCGCAACAAGGCGGTCGACGTCTCCTACCATCCGCTCGCCCTGCCCGGCTACGCCTCACCGCTGCTACGCTACTGGTGGCATTCCGAGCCCGCGCGCTACGAGCAGGTGGTCCTGGCCTGGGCGGCGCTGATCCGCACCTGCCTTGACGAGCACCTGGCGCGGGCCCGCGGCACTGAGGCGATGGCACTGCTGCGCCCCATCGGCTTCATGCGCCTCTTTCGCGATCCCGCAGGGCTGGAAGCCGCCGCCGCGGCCGCAGAGATCGGCAAGCGCGACCATGACGTGAATTTCGCCGTGCTCGACGGCAAGGCCCTGGCCGCCGCGGAACCGCATCTGCTCGTCGAGCGGGCGGGTGCGCTCCACTGGACGGACCCGCTCTCGGTCAGCGACCCGCATGCGCTGACCCTCGCCTATTTCCAGCGGTTCCTGGAGGCGGGCGGCGCCTTCGCGACGGGCGACGCGACGACGCTCGCGCAGGCCGGATCGGGCTGGAAGGTCCAGACCCAAGGCGGGCCGGTCGAGGCGGCGCGCACCGTCATCGCGCTCGGCGCCTGGGCACCGAAGGTCACGCAGGCGCTCGGCTATGCGCCGCCCATCTTCGGCAAGCGCGGCTACCACTTCCACTACGGCATGCAGGGCAATGCGGTGCTGAACCGCCCCATCATCGACACGGATGCGGGCTTTGCGCTGATGCCGATGCGCGCGGGCGTCCGCCTCACCAGCGGCGCCGAGTTCGCCGCCACCGACGCGGCGGCGACGCCGGTGCAGCTCGAACGCGCCGAGCCGGTGGCCCGGAAGCTCCTGCCGCTGGCCGACCGCGTGGAGGAGAAGCCCTGGCTGGGCGTGCGCCCCTGCATGCCGGACATGCTGCCGGTCATCGGGCGGCTGCCGAAGCACGAGAGCGTCTGGTGCGCCTTCGGGCATGGCCACCAGGGCCTGACCCTGGGTCCGACCACCGGCCGCCTCGTCGCCGAGTTGATGACGGGCGAGCCCCCCTTCGTGGACCCGGCGCCCTATCGGCCGGAGCGGTTCTGACGCTTCCTTGCTAGGGCGCGCCGTCGCGCAACCCGGCCGTTATTCAGACGTTCCTTGACACGTCCCCCTTCGACGCCGAAGGGTAGGATCACCCTGACATGGAAGCCTGATATCCCCCGAGAGCATGCGCGCGCGCCGTCCGTTCGGGAACCGGCCCGCAGCGGCCTTCCCCATCAAGGCCCGATAACCGGCCCCGAGAGAGCCGCGTCCGCAGCGTCGGCGGGATGAGTGTCGGCGAGATGAGTGTCAGCGAGATGAGTGTCAGCGGCGGTTTCCCGATCGTGGGCGTCGGGGCTTCAGCGGGTGGCGTCGAGGCTCTCGAGGGCTTCTTTCGCGGCCTTCCGGCAAAGCCCGGCCTCGCCGTCGTCGTCGTGACGCATCTCAGCCCGGACCGGGAAAGCCTGCTGCACGAGGTCATCGCCCGCTACACGGCCATGCCTGTGCATGTGGCGGAAGACCGCATGCAGGTGGAGATCGACAACGTCTACGTGCTGCCCGCGAACTCGATCGTCGAGATCGCGGAGCGCCAGCTGCAGGTCCACCAGATCGGGAACCGCCGCGAACGCAAGCCCATCGATATCTTCTTCGCCTCCCTGGCGGTGAACCTGGGCGAACTCTCGGCCGGAGTGGTTCTCTCGGGCGGCGACGGCGATGGGACACTCGGCATCAAGGCCATCAAGGAAAGGGGTGGACTGACCCTGGCGCAGGTCGCCGACGGCTTCGGGCCGAAGCATCCCAGCATGCCGGACAGCGCGATTTCCACCGGCCTGGTCGACTTTGCCGTCCCTGCAGACATGATGGGCGCCAAGCTGGTCGATTTCGTGCGCAGCAGCGACAATCCCGGCGGCGGCGTCCCCCACCCCATCGCGGAGGGCGCGCTCACGATCGACCGCGGCATGCCCGAGATCTACGGGATCCTGCGCAGTCAGGTCGGGCACGACTTCAGCGGCTACAAGACGACGACCTTCTTCAGGCGCGTGCAGCGCCGCATGCAGGTGCTCCAGCTCCTGACGATCGAGGCCTATGCCCAACGGCTGCGGCAGGATCCGCGCGAGGTCGGCGCCCTGTTCCGTGACCTGCTGATCAACGTCACCAGCTTCTTCCGCGACGCCGACGCCTTCGAGGCCCTGGAGAAGCTCGTGGTGCCGAAGCTCTTCGAAGGGCGCGGCGCCGACGATACGGTGCGCGTCTGGGTGCCTGGCTGCTCGACCGGCGAGGAGGTTTTCTCCCTAGCCATCCTGCTGCGCGAGCACATGGACACGCTGGCGGCCGTGCCGCGCGTGCAGATCTTCGCGACGGACATCGACGAGCATGCGCTGGGCGTGGCCCGCACGGCGCGCTACCCTGCGGCCCTCCTCGACGGCGTGACGCCGGAGCGGCGCGGGCGTTTCTTCCTGCCCGACGGCGGCAGCAACATCGTCTCGAAAGAGGTGCGGGAGCTGTGCATCTTCTCGCCGCACAGCGTCATCCGAGATCCGCCCTTCTCGCGCATCGACCTCGTTTCCTGCCGCAACCTGCTGATCTATTTCGGCGGCGGCGTGCAGAACCAGGTCATTCCCACCTTCCACTACGCGCTCCGGCCGGACGGATATCTCTTCCTGGGGTCCGCGGAGAACGTCAGCCAGTTCGACGACCTCTTCGCGCCGGTCGACAAGAAGCAGCGCATCTTCCGCCGCCGCGCCGATGGACCGTCGGCGCCCCGACTTCCGCTGGTGCTGAGCGCCCTCCGCCCGGCCCAGCGCGCCGAGCTGGGACCTCGCCGCCCCTCATTGGGCGACCTTGCGCTGCGCCAGGCGGTGGACGAACAGGTGCTGGATCGCTTCGCGCCGGCGCACGTCGTCGTCAACGGCGATGGCGACGTGGTCTACTATTCGCACCGCACCGGCAAATACCTGGAGACGCCGGCCGGCGCGCCGACCCGCCAGTTCCTGACGATGGCCCGCAAGGGCCTGCGGCTCGACCTGCGCACCCTCTTCCGCGAGGCGGTGGAGAGTGGCCGGCCCGCCGTGCGTGAGGACATCGCCGTCGAGAACGACGCGGGCGGCGTGCAGTTCGTCAACCTCACCGTCGACCCCCTAAGCAACCGGATCGGCGCCGGCACCACTGACCCGCTCTACCTCGTGCTCTTCACGGATCAGGGCCCGCTGCTCAGCCGCGAGGAGGCTATGCACCGCGACCATGCGACGCAGGGCGGCGGCGCGGTGCACCCGGAGCGCGAGTTGCGCGAGACGCGCGAGCGGCTGCAATCGATGATCGAGGAATACGAGACGGCGCTGGAGGAGCTGAAATCCTCCAACGAGGAGCTCGTCTCCGTCAACGAGGAGATGCAATCCACCAACGAGGAGCTGGAGGCCTCCAAGGAGGAGCTGCAATCGGTCAACGAGGAGCTCCACACCGTCAACGCCGAGCTCACCGGCAAGGTGGACGCGCTGGACCGTGCCAATTCCGACCTGCGGAGCCTCTTCGAGAGCACCGAGGTCGCGACGGTCTTCCTCGACGAGAACCTCGTGATCCGCAGCTTCACGCCCACCGTGGCCAAGGTGTTCCACGTCCTTCCGGGCGATCGGGGGCGGCCCATCACGGACCTATCGAGCCGCCTGGTCATGCCGGGCTTCGCCGACGACATCGCCCGCGTCTTCGCGGATAAGGGCCCGATCGAGCGGCGCGTGGAGAACGAGGACGAGAGCGCGCATTTCCTCGTCCGCCTCGCCCCCTACCGCGACGTCAGCGAGCGCATCGAGGGCGTGATCGTGACCTTCATCGACGTCACCATCGTGACCCGCGCGGAGGCCCGGCAGCGCGTGCTCATCGCCGAGCTGCAGCATCGCACGCGCAACCTGCTCGCCATCATCCAGTCCATCGCGCAGCAAACCCTGGGCAAGGGCGGGTCGCTCGCCTCCTATGTGACGCGGCTGCAGGCGCTGGGACGGGTGCAGAGCCTGGTGGGCGGCGCCATGGACGACCGGATCGACCTCGGCGACATCGTGCACCTGGAGCTCCAGGCGATCGGCCCCGGCGTGGAGAACAAGGTCTCGATCTCCGGCCCAAAGGTTTCGTTGGGCTTCGAGCTGGTGCAGAGCTTCGGCCTCGCGCTGCACGAACTCGCGACCAATGCGGTCAAGCACGGCGCCCTCAGCGTCGAGTCCGGCCGGCTGGCCATCGCCTGGGACCTCCGGCGCAACCGCGACCACGATCAGACCCTGCTGCTGGAGTGGCGCGAGAGCGGCGTGCCGGACCTGCAGCCGCCCACCCGCCGCGGCTTCGGGCGAGAACTGATCGAGCGCGCGCTCGCCTACACCTTGCGTGCCGAGACCGAGATGGTCTTCGGGGAGGACGGCATGACCTGCCGTATCGAGATGCCCCTGCCCGCCCGGCCGGTGGAGGAGCAGCTCGATGCCTAGGGGTTCTGTCACGCCTGTCGGCACCGTCCTGCTGGGCCGTCGCATCCTGATCGTCGAGGACGACTACCTGATCGCGCTCGGCCTCTCCGACATCCTGACTCAGGCGGGCGCCGAGGTGGTCGGGCCGATCGGCTTCGTGCCGGAGGCCGTGGCGTTCGTGGAGGCGCAGGCCGATTCCTTCGACGCCGCCGTGCTCGACGTGAACATGCACGGGCGCAAGACCTACCCGGTGGCCGATGCGCTCGCGGCGCGGGGCATCCGCTTCGTCTTCACCACCGGTTACGGCGCGGACGCGCTCGAGCCGGCCTATCGCGGCTATCCGCGCTGCGACAAGCCGGTGGACCGATCTGCCCTGCTGGCGGCCCTGACGGCGGAGGTCTAG
>JAQGHZ010000528.1 GCA_028291485.1 Rubritepida sp.
GAAGACGAGCGGCTGACCCCGCGGCGTGGTGACGGGCAGCGCGATGCGGTGGCCGCGCGCGTGCAGCGCCTCCAGCAGCGGCCGCGTGTCGATCTCCTCGCCCATGGGCCAGAAGCCGCCGACCAGCACGCCGGGGGGCGGCGGGGACTCGCGCAGGATCACGTCGCGCAGCGCCTCGCCGGCGCCCGTCTTGCTGACACCGGGCACGGCTTCGCGCGCGGCCAGGGCGGCGGCACGCGCATCCGCCTTGCGGGCCAGGAGAGGAAGGGACGTCGGCATGGGGCGCGGTGATACGCCCAACCCGGCTGGCTGGCGAGCCGGGTTCAACTGTATAGTAATATACACAAAGCGCGGGAAATTCCGCAATTGATGCGGTTGCAGCGTGGTGGCACTCTACACGCCAGGGGCGAGTTGTACGGACGGGTCCGGGCGGCTGCCCTCCGGCGTCGGCACCAAAAGGAATCACATCGCGTGTTTCGCATGGATATCTGGATGAGGGTGCAGCGCATCAGCGGCGCCCTCTTCGACTGGTTGGGCGGGGAATATGCCACTGGCGGCCAGCGCTTCCGGGTCCCCGGCAGCCTGACGACGCGCTGCTTCCGCGGGCGATTCCCGCTCGGCCTGTACGAGTTGCCCGAGCGACTACTGCTGTGGCGCTACCTGCGCCGGGGCGGGACGGTGCTGGAACTCGGCGGCTGCCTGGGCGTCATCTCCTGCCTGGTGAATGCGCGCCTCCGCGATCCGCGCCGCCATGTGGTGGTGGAGGCCAACCCGGCGCTGCTGCCCTGGCTGGAGGCCAACCGGGCGCGCAACCGCGCGCGCTTCAAGATCGAGAACGGCGTCATCGGCCGCGGCGAAGGCGAGCGCTCCTTCTGGGCGGGCGGGGCGATCGTCTCCGGCAGCACCAACTTCCACCATGCCGGCACCGATCCCATTGCGGTGCCGGAGCGGAAGCTGGAGGCGGTGGAGGCGCGCCACGGCCTGAGCTTCGACACGGTTCTGCTGGACATCGAGGGCGGCGAGGCGGAGTTCCTGCGCGACCATCCCGCTCTGCTGGTGCGGGCGCGGCTCGTGGTGGTGGAGTTCCATCCCCGCTTCATCGGCGAGGCGGCCTGCGCGGAGGGCCGGGCGGCGCTGGAGGCGGCGGGACTCGTGCGGCGCGCACGGATCGCGCTCGCCGAGGCCTGGACGCGGCCGCGCGCGGCGAGGGTGCGGATAGGGAGTGCGAAGCCACCCTGGCCGTTGGCACATGCATCCTCCCAAGGCCTGCCATAAGCAGGTGGGCACCAGGTAGCTGGACCAAGATCCAGCCAGCGCCAGTTCCCGGGAGATGCGTATTGGCCCTGGGGATGTCTTGCCGGACGCACCGGGCAGCCTCGCCCACTACAGGTAGGGCGTCCGCGGCGTCAGCACAAGGAAGGCAGAACAACGAAGCTGGGGCGCGCTCCGAGGCGGAACCGCGCCGGCCCAGCGGGCCGCGCGTCAAGGCTTCTCGATCAGGCCCGTGATGTTCTCGATGCGCTCGGCGATTCGCCCGAGGCGTTCCGCCAGCCGCGGATCGGGCTCCGGCGGCACCGGCAGCAGGCCCGCTCCTTGCGCCGCCGCGGCGCTCGCGCCCTGGCTGCGCAGCCGCGCGAGGTCGATGCGCAGGTCCGCCGCCTCGTCGGCGAAGAGCAGCGCCACGTGCAGCAGCATGCGCGCCTCGGAGAACTGCCCGCCCATGGAGCGGATGACGCGCACCTTCTCCTCGAGCTGGGCGACGAGGTCCGAGACGTGCTCCTCCTCGCCATCCTTGCAGCCGATGGTGTGGTTGTAGCCGTTCACCCGCACGTTGACCTGGCCCATCGGAATCCTCCCTGCGTTCAAGTGTTGGGCGTTCAAGTGGTGGACGTTCAAGTATTGGGCGTTCAAGTCTCGCCGCCGGCGTCGTCGCCGAGAAGCGTGCGCAGCCGCGCCAGCGCCTCGTCGAGCCGCGCGGCCAGCCGCTCCACCTCGGCCCTGGGGACCATATCAGCCGGAACCATGTCAGCCGGAATCATATCGGCCGGCAGCGGCGCAGGCTCCGGCATCGCGGCGAAGCGGGCCTCCAGCGCCTCCGCCAGCCGTTCCAGCGCGATCTCCAGCCGCTCGGCGGCGAGGAGGGTGATGTCGTCTGAGCTCAAATCCGACTCCTGACGGCGCGCTGGACGGAACGGCGCGGCGCATGGGAAAGCGTTGACATGCAGGACTGCCAGGGTCAACCGCGCGCCGTCATCGTGCATGGCGCGGAAGAGGTGGGCGCCGTGCTGTCGCTAGCCGGAGGCCGGCCCGTGGCGCTGCTCTCCGCGCCGGGGGCCGCGGGATATATCGGCCTTGCCGGCTTCCGCGCGATCCTGGACGCGCATGGGGCCTTCGCGCTCGGAATCCTCGATGCCGCCGATGCGCCGGGCCATGCGCTGGCGGCGCTGAAGGCGGGATTCGCGACGGTCGTGCTGTCGCGGGAGGCGCCAGCCTTCCCCGGCATCGGAAGGATCGCCGCGCAGATGGGCGCAACGCTGCTGGAGGCCCCGCCGCCCGCGCTCGACCTGGCGCGGGTGAATCTGAAAAAACCCCAGGGCCGCCGGCACCTGGCCCGCTGGCTGGGCCTTCCGGGCGCGGAGGAACTGCCCTAATCAATCCGGCAACGCCGCACATCGAAAGGGAACGCCCGATGAAGCTGACGCGCAAGGTGAAGGACATCCTCTCCTGGTACGAGAGCGACAATCCCGGCACCAAGACGAACCTCGCCCGCATCCTGATGACGGGCAAGCTCGGCGGCACGGGCCGGATGGTGATCCTGCCCGTCGACCAGGGCTTCGAGCACGGCCCGGCCCGCAGCTTCGCCCCTAACCCCGACGCCTATGACCCGCACTACCATTTCGAGCTCGCAATCGAGGCGGGGCTGAACGCCTATGCCGCGCCGCTTGGCCCGATCGAGGCCGGGGCCGCCACCTTCGCCGGCTGCATCCCGACCATCCTGAAGTTGAATTCCTCCAACAGCCTGTCCACGACGAAGG
>JAQGHZ010000548.1 GCA_028291485.1 Rubritepida sp.
CAGGACCGCACGCTGACCATCGGCGCCGGCGCGCCGGTCACGACGATCGACCCGCATTTCCACAATGTCGGGCCGAACAACGCGTTGGGCATGCATATCTTCGACCGGCTGGTGGAGCGCGACGGCCGGTCGCGCATGCGGCCGGGCCTGGCCACGAGCTGGACCCACGTCACCGACACCGAATGGGAGTTCAAGCTCCGCGAGGGCGTCACCTGGCACGACGGGCGGCCCTTCACCGCCGACGACGTGGTCTTCACCTTCTCGCGCGTGCCGAACGTGCCCAACAGCCCAGGCGGCTTCGGCGGCTTTCTCCGCATGATCGCGCGGGTCGAGGTGAAGGATCCGCTCACGCTGCACATCCACACGAGCCGGCCGCATCCGCTGATGCCGCTCGACCTCGCCTCGGTCGCCATCATCTCGCGCCACGCAGGCGAGGGGATGGCGACCGAGGACTACAACACCGGTCGCGCCGCCATCGGCACCGGCCCCTACCGCCTCGTCTCCTACCGCTCCGGCGACCGCGTGGAGCTGCAGCGCAACGACGCCTATTGGGGCGAGCGCGAGCCCTGGGCGCGGGTGAACTACCGCATGATCCTGAACGATGCCGGCCGCACCGCCGCGCTGCTGGCCGGCGACGTGGACCTGATCGAGCAGATCCCGACCAGCGACCTCGCGCGCCTGCGCCGCGAGCCGCGGCTGGTCGTCACCGAGATCGCGAGCCTGCGCACCGTCTACATGGCGCCCGACTACTCGCGCGACGGCGGCACGCCGCTCGTCACCGACAATGCCGGCACGCCGCTGCCGGTGAATCCCTTCAAGGACGTGAGGGTGCGCCGGGCGCTGTCCATGGCGATCAACCGCGACGCGCTGGTAGACCGCGTGATGGAGGGCGCCGCGGTCGCGACCGCGCAATGGCTGCCCGAGGGCGCTTTCGGCTACAACCCGGACGTCCGGCCGCAGGGCTTCGATCCCGAGGGCGCGAAGCGGCTGCTGGCCGAGGCCGGCTATCCCGAGGGCTTCCGCCTCACCATCCACACGCCCAACGACCGCTGGCCGAACGACGCGCGCCTGACCCAGGCCGTGGCGCAGATGTGGACGCGGATCGGCGTGCGCATCCAGGTCGAGGCGCTGCCCTGGACCGCCTTCGTCCCGCGCCGTGCGCGGGTGGAATACGCCATGCAGATGGGCGCCTGGGGCAGCTCGACCGGCGAGGCCTCGAACTACCTCGTCAACACGATCTCGACGCACGACCGCCAGCGGCTGACGGGCGCCAACAACAACGCACGCTTCTCCAGCCCCGAATTCGACGGGCTGACGGCCCGCGCCTCGGCCACGATGGACGACACGGCGCGGGAATCGCTCTGGCAGCAGATCACGGCGCGCTATGCGGAGGAGATGCCGCTGATCCAGCTCGTGCAGCTCACCAACACCTGGGCCCTGCGGCGGGGGCTCCGGCACGAGCCGCGGATGGATGAGCGGACCGTGGCGATGGGGGTACGGCCGGAGCGTTGAATCACCGTTGCACCTTGAGGGGCTCCGCCCCTCGAACTCCCCGGCCGGGTGGACATATATGTCCACCAGTTTCCTGCATCTTCGACCTATTTTCTATTTGAAATCAAAGTATTATGGCAAGGAATCTGTAATCCCAAGGGTCTTGAGAGGAGAATGTTCGAGATTCGTGCTGCCTTATCCGAACGATGGTCGTGAGGAACGCCAAATCCGGCGGATCTGGTGACCGGACGCGACCCTGGGCCGGGGCATGGGTTAAGGTTGGCGACGCTTCGGGAACCATCCGCCCACCATGACCGACCTTGCCATTGTCTTTGCCTTGATCCTTTTGAACGCCTGCTTCGCGCTGTCCGAGCTAGCCATCGTATCCGCCCGTCGGCCACGTCTGCGGGCCATGGATGAGGCGGGCCGCAATGGGGCGCGCGCAGCGCTGGCGCTGGCCGATGACCCCGGGAAGTTCCTCTCGACCGTCCAAATCGGCATCACCTTGGTAGGCGTCGTCGCCGGCGCGTTCTCGGGCGCCACGCTGGGCGCCGCGCTGGGCATCTGGTTCGCGGAACTCGGCATCCCGCGCGCAGTGGCCGACCCGGCCGGTTTCGGTCTCGTCATCGGCTTCGTGACGTATCTGTCCATCGTGATCGGCGAGCTCGTTCCCAAACGCTTCGCCCTTCGCAATCCCGAGACGATCGCCTGCCTCGTCGCCCCGCCGATGACGTTGATTTCCCGCGTCTGCGCGCCGCTCGTATGGCTCCTTGATGCCTCGACCAACCTTATCTTCCGTCTCCTCGGGCAGGGGGAGGAGCCCGAAGAGAAGGTGACGCAGGAGGATGTCCGCACGCTGGTGGCGGAAGCGGAAAGGCACGGCAGCATCGAGGGTGCGGAGCAGCGCATGATCTCCGGCGTCCTGCGCCTCGGCCGCCGGCCCGTTCAGGCCATCATGACCCCTCGCACCGAGGTGGATTGGCTGGACCTGACCGGTACGCCCGCGAACTGGCGAGACATCGCGCTGGGCGCCCGGCACAGCCTGTTGCCGGTGGGCCAAGGGTCCGCGGACGCGCTGCAGGGCGTGGTGCGGGTGCGCGATCTTCTCGCGGCCATGGCGCGTGACGAGGAACTCGATCTCACCCGCTTTCTGCGACCCGCCCCCGTCGTACCGGACACGGCCGATGCCCTCTCGGTCTTGACCGTGCTGCGGGATGCTTCCGTCCCGATGGTCCTGGTTCACGACGAGTATGGGCATTTCGAGGGGTTGGTGACGCCGACCGACCTGACCAGTGCCATCGTCGGCGATTTCGGAGCGGAGGCCGAGGAAGCCCACGAAGCCGCCTTCCAGCGCGAGGATGGCTCCTGGCTGCTGGCGGGCGAGATGCCCGTCGACGAGGTCGCGGAGTTGCTCGGCCTCCGGCTTCCGGAGCAGCGCCCCTATCAGACCTTGGCGGGCCTGGTGCTGAGCGTGTTCGGCTTCGTACCGCAGGCCGGCGCCACCGGCGAGGCGTTCGGGTGGCGTTGGGAGGTGGCCGACATGGACGGCCGGCGCATCGACAAGGTCATCGCCCAGCCCACGAAGGCAGTGACGGCCAGCAAGCGCCGCCCGGGTAGCGGCGTCTAGAGCAGATCGCGATCAACCCGCTTAGCGCAACTGGCGTCGCCCCACGCGCCTGGGTAGTGTCCATGCATGACGAAGCCGACTGCCTTCCTTTCGCGCATGCTGGCCTTTCTGGCGATGGTCGGGGTCGTCGTCGCGCTCCTCTACCCTTCGCTGCACCATGCCTTCGAGGCCAATCCGGTCCTCAACGGCTTCATCGTCTTCGTGCTGGCGCTGGGCGTCCTCTGGAACATCCGCCAGGTGCTGCTGCTGCGCCCCGAGGTCGACTGGCTGGAGGCCTTCCGCAACCCCCGCCAGGGTGACCCGGCGCGTCCCACGCCCAAGCTGCTCGGCCCGATGGCGAGCATGCTGGCCGCGCGGCGCACCGACCGCTTCACCCTCTCCACTGCGGCCATGCGCTCGCTGCTGGACGGCATCTCCTCGCGACTCGACGAGACGCGCGAGCTCTCGCGCTACATGACGGGGTTGCTGATCTTCCTCGGCCTGCTCGGCACCTTCTGGGGCCTGCTGTTGACCATCGGCTCGGTGGCCGAGGTGATCGGCGGCATGTCGGTCGGCTCCGGCGACGTGAACGCGCTGTTCAACCAGCTCAAGGCCGGGCTGGCCGAGCCGCTGCGCGGCATGGGCGTGGCCTTCTCGTCGTCGATGCTGGGCCTCGCCGGCGCGCTGGTGCTGGGCTTCCTGGATCTCACTGACGGCCAGGCGCAGAACCGCTTCTACACCGAGCTGGAGGACTGGCTGGCCGGGCAGACGCGGCTGTCCTCCGGCGCGCTCGGCGGCGAATCCGAGGGCGGCTCCATGCCCGTCTTCGTCCATGCCCTGCTGGAGCAGACGGCGGAGAACCTCGAGGCGCTGCAGGCCATCATGGCGCGCGGCGAGGAGGCGCGCGGCACCACCGCCACCGCCGTCGCCCAGCTGGCCGAGCAACTGTCGCTTCTCGGCGACCAGATGCGCGCGAGCCAGCAGATGATCGCCCGCATGGCCGAGCAGCAGGCCCAGCTCACGCCGGTGCTGACGCAGCTCGCCGCCTACCAGGGCCAGAGCGCGATCGACGATGCGGCGCGCGGCCACCTGCGCAACACCGAGCTGCTGCTGGCCCGCCTGCTGGAGGAGGTGGCCTCTGGCCGCGCGCAATCCACCCAGGAGCTGCGCAGCGAGATCCGCGTGCTGACGCGCACCATCATGGCCATCTCCGGTGGGCCGCAGCAGATCCCGGGCGGCAATCCAGGTGGCTAGGCGCCGCTCGCGCGCCGCGGCCTTCGACGTCTGGCCGGGCTATGTGGATGCGCTGTCCACGTTGCTCATGGTCATCATCTTCGTGCTGCTGGTCTTCGTGCTGGCGCAGGGATTTCTGTCGACGGCCCTCTCCAACCGGGACCGCGCGCTCGACCGGCTGAACGCGCAGGTGGCCGAACTGGCCGAGCTGCTCTCGCTGGAGCGCGGGCAGGCGGCAGAGCTGCGCCAGCTGCTCACCCGCACGGCCGACGACCTGCGCGGCACCACCGGCTCGCGCGACAGCCTCGCCGAGCAGCTGCGCGTGTTGCAGGCCGAGCGGGATTCGCTGGCCGGCGTTGCCGGCAGCCTGCGCGGCGAGCGCGACCGGCTGACGGCGCGCATCGCCGATCTGGAAGCTGCGCGCGGCGCCGCGGCGCAGCAGCTCACGCGGGCGGAGACGCGGCTCGCGGAAGCCCTGGGTCGCGCCGAATCCGCGACCGGCGACGCGGCGCGCACGGTGCAGCGGTTGAACGAGCAGGCCCGCACCGCCGGCACCGAGCGCGCGGCGAACGAACAGCTCCTGGCCGAGGCGAACCGCAATCTCGCCGCGACCCAGGCCGCCCGCGTCGCGACGGAGCGCAGCCTCGCCGAGGCGAACCAGGCGCTGGCGGCCGAGCGCGCCACGCGGGCGGGCGTCGAGCAGCGGCTGGCCGAGGTCCAGCGGGCCGTCACCGCCGAGCAGGCCGCCCGCGCCACGGCGGAACGCGCTCTGGCGGAAGCGCAGCGCACCCTCACCACCGAGCGCACCGCGCGCGGCGGGGCCGAGCAAGGTCTGGCCGAGGCGTCGCGCAACCTGACCGAGGCCACGCGCAACCTCACCACCGAGCGCACGGCCCGCATCGCGGCCGAGCAGCGGCTCGCCACCGAACAGACGGCCCGCACCAATGCCGAGCGTCAGCTCCGCGAGACGGCCGGTGCGCTGGAAACGGCGCGGCAGGAGCTGGCGACGCTGCGCCGGCAGGTGGCCGAGCAGACCGCCCGCGCCGCAGAGCTGGAGCGCCGCATTGCCGCCCTCCAGGCCGAGGCGGAGGCGGCGAACCGCACCGTCACCGCCGATCGCGCGACCATCGAGGCGCGGGTCGCGGACCTCGCGCGTCTGCAGCAGGACATCGCCCGCCTCAACGCGCTGCGCGAGCAGGCCGAGCGCGCCACCCGGGCGGCCGAGGCCCAGATCGCCGCGGAGACACAGCGCCGGCAGGGCGCCGAAGGGAATGCCGCCGAGCAGCAGCGCCTCTCCGAGGCCGCGCGCGCCCAGGTCGCGCTGCTGACGCAGCAACTCGCGGAACTGCGTGGCCAGCTGAACCGCCTCGCCAACGCGCTCGACGCCTCCGAGGCCAAGGATCGCGAGAACGACGCGCAGGTGGTGAACCTCCGCACGCAGCTCAACGCCGCGCTGGCCAGCCGTGTCGAGGAGTTGCAGCGCTACCGCAGCGAATTCTTCGGACGCCTCCGCGAAGTGCTGGGCGACCGGCCCGAGCTGCGCATCGTGGGCGACCGCTTCATCTTCCAGTCCGAGGTGCTGTTCCCGCCGGCCTCGGCCGAGCTGTCCCCCGCGGGCCAGCAGCAGATCCGCCAGCTCTCGCGGGTGCTCTTCGACATCGCCTCGCGCATCCCGCCGGAGATCCCCTGGCTGCTGCGCGTGGACGGGCATGCCGACCGCAACCCGATCCGCAGCAGCCGCTACGCCACGAACTGGGAGCTTTCCGCCGCGCGCGCCATCGCGGTCGCGAACCTGCTGATGGAGGCCGGGCTGCCCGCCAACCGCGTCGCCGCCGCCGCCTTCGGCGAGCACCAGCCGATCGACCCCGGCGACACGCCCGAGGCCTATGCCCGCAACCGCCGTATCGAATTGCGACTGACCGACCGATGAGCACGCCCTTCCACATCCCCGACCACGCGCTGCTGCGCGCCAAGCTCACCCGCATCCGCCGGCGTGAGACCGACAGCGCCACCTTCCGCCGCATCCTGGCGGAGATCGGCGCCATCCTGACGAGCGAGGCCCTGCGCGACCTCGACGAGACGGAGGCCGGCATCGAGACGCCGGTCGGCCCCATGCGCGCGCCCATCCTGGCCACGCCGGAGCCCTGCCTTGTGGCGATCCTGCGCGCCGGGCTCGGCCTGCTGGAGGGGGCGCGGATGGTGCTGCCCGAGGCGCCGGTCGGCCATCTCGGCCTGGTGCGCGACGAGCACACGCTGCAGCCGACCGAATATGTGGTGCGCCTGCCGCGCGATCTCGCCCATCGCGGCGCGCTGGTGCTGGACCCCATGCTCGCGACCGCCGGCACGGCGATCCAGGCGATCCATCGCGTGAAGCAGAGCGGCGCGACCTCGGTGCGCTTCGCCTGCGTCGTGGCCGCGCCCGAAGGCGTGGCCGCCTTTCGCGCCGCGCATCCGGACGTGTCCATCACGGCCGCCGCGCTGGACGAGAAGCTCAACGAGAAGGGCTACATCGTGCCGGGCCTCGGCGATGCCGGCGACCGCTGCTTCGGGACGGAATGATCGTCCTGCGTAAGCAGGCAGGACTCATTCCCGTCCTGCGCACGGAACGGCTGGTTCTGCGTGCCTTCACCGAGGCCGACCTCGACGATTTCGCGGCGATGCAGGCCGACCCGGTCTTCATGCGCCATCTCGGCGTCGGCGAGAGCGCGGGACAGCCGCGCACGCACAGTGAGACCTGGACCTCCATGGCCGCACAGCTCGGCCAATGGGCGCTGCGTGGTTGCGGCTTCTGGGCGATCGAGCATGAGGGGCGCTTCATCGGCCGTGCCGGCATCCTGAACCCCGAAGGCTGGCCCATGCCGGAGCTGGCCTATGGAATCGCGCCGGCCGAATGGGGCAGGGGCCTTGCCTTCGAGGCGGCCTCGGCCGCGCTGGAATGGGCGCGGGACAACCTGCCGGCGCCGCTGGTCAGCTTCATCCATCCGGAGAATCGCCGCTCTCAGCTTCTGGCGACGCGGCTCGGCGCGGCGCAGGACGGCATGATCGACCTGCCGGGCGTCCGGGCCCAGCTCTGGCGCTATCCGCCGGCCTGCGGAATCCGTTTGGCGCTTCTACCTGTAGGCCGATGACCCCTCGGGGGGCCGCGGCCTCTGGTGACGAGGCCACGGTCATCTGAGGCCATGGCGATCCAGCGAGCCGGGCCCTAAGCTCCGCTCATGCCCCTCGCGCTTTCCATCCTGGACCAGTCCACCATCGTCTCCGGCCGCGACGCCGCCCAGGCGATCCAGGAGACGCTGGAGGTCGCGCGCCTCGCCGACCGGCTCGGCTATGCGCGCTACTGGCTCGCCGAGCACCACAACAGCCAGAGCCATGCGGGTTCGGCGCCCGAGATCGTGATCTCCGCCATCGGCGCCACCACGCGCCGCATCCGGGTGGGCAGCGCGGGGATCATGCTGCCGCACTACTCCGCGCTGAAGGTCGCCGAGCAGTTCCGCGCCCTGGAGGCGGTGGCGCCGGGCCGCATCGACCTCGGCCTCGGCCGCGCGCCCGGCAGCGACGGGCGCACCGCCTATGCGCTGAACCCCAATGCCGCCACGGCCGCCGACAATTTCCCCTCCGCCGTGCGCGACCTGCTGGGCTGGCTCGGCGACGGGTTGCCGGAGCAGCATCCCTTCCGCGAGGTGCGCGCCAGCCCCGAGGTACCGACGGTCCCGGAGGTCTGGATCCTCGGCAGCAGCGACTACGGCGCCCAGGTCGCCGCCTTCTTCGGGCTGCCCTACTGCTTCGCCTATTTCATCACCGACGGGCAGGGCTGCGCCGAGGCGCTGAACACCTATCGCGAGACCTTCCGCGAGCTGCGCGGACAGAAGGCGCACGCGGCCATCGGCATCTACGCGCTGGCGGCCGACACCGAGGCCGAGGCCGAGCGGCTCTTCGCCTCCCGCGCGTTGTGGCGCCTGCATCGCGACCGCGGCATCTATCCGCCGCTGCCCAGCGCCGAGGAGGCCGCCGCCTACCCCTATAGCGAGGCCGAGCAGGCGAAGGTGGTCCGCATGCGGGCCCGCGCCATCATCGGCACCGGCGCCCAGGTGCGGGCGCGCATCTCCGCCCTGGCCGGGGAGCTCGGCGTGCAGGAGGTCGCGATCCTCACCCCCTGCCACGATCCCGCGGCGCGGCGGCGCAGCGTGACGCTCATCGCCGAGGCCTTCGGGCTGACGGAGGTCCCATGCCTGCAAGAACAAGAACAGGTCTAGCCCTTCTCCTCGCGCTGGCCGCTTTCGTGGCGCCGGCGCGCGCGCAGGAGGGGCCGGTGGTCGTCTCGTCGCGCGACGGCGCGATGCGGCCTCTCGACGGCAAGCCCACCGAGCGATCCGTGGTGACCTTCCGCGACATCCTGCGCGACATCTATCCCGACCTCGGCGCGGATGGCCGCGCGAGCCGGACGGTCGGCGCGCGCGCCGTGCCCGACGCCGTGGCCGGCGAGGGCACGCCGCCGGGGCCGGTGGAGATCGACCTCACGGGCGGCGGGCCGGCGGTCTGGTCGATGATCGCCGAGGGCGGGCGGGACCATGTCGCCATGCTCGTCGCCGGCACGCTCGTGCTGGCGCAGGTCGCGCCGGAGTATCGCCCTGCCGGCGCCCTGCTGGTGCAGACCGATCCGGGGGGCGAGCCCTCGATCGCGCAGATGCTGCTGCTGGGGGAGGGGCGCCCGGCGGCCGTGGTGGTCAACAGCCACCAGAGCAGTCAGGAGAGCTTTGCCCAGTATCTCATCGCCACGCCGATCGAGGGGCGGCTGCGGCAGGTGTTCCAGGGGCCGATCCTCTACTCGGTCCAGGCCTATGAGCGCGGCTGTGAGCCCCGCCGGCTGGAGCAGCGCATGCTGCCCATCACGCTGCGCGAGGCGCAGCGCGAGGGCTATGCCGAACTGTCGATGACGGTGCGCGAGGCGCGGATCTGCACGCAGCTCGGCCGCCCGCGGACGCTGAACTCGCTGGTCCACTATGCCCGGCTGCGCTGGGATCCGGTGCAGTCGC
>JAQGHZ010000557.1 GCA_028291485.1 Rubritepida sp.
CGGTTCGGCGCCGCGGAGCCCGGACATGAGGTTCACCTGCTCCGGCGTAATGGCGACCAGCGCCAGCGCTATCACCGACGGGGTGAAGCCCACCCCCAGCAAGGGCAGCAAAGCCGCCAGAACGGCCAGGCTCGGCACGGTCCGGAGCGCGCCGGCCAGGGTGACGGCAAGCTCCGCCAGGCGCGGGCGATGGGCGACGGCGAGCCCGAGGGGCAAGGCCGCGCCGATGCCGAGCGCGAGCCCGACGAGCGACAGCAGCAGATGCTCGCCGACCGCCCCGGTGAAGGCCGCAGGATTGGCCCGCAGCCAGGCCAGGGTCTCGCCAAGCACCTGCATCACGCGATCCTCGGCAGGCGCCGCTGCACGGCGCCCAGGGCCTGATCCAGCGACAGGGCCAAGGCCGCGACCAGGAAGGCCCCCACCAGGATCTTCTCCGTATGCCCCTGGTCCAGCCCCGTGAGGATCAGCGTGCCCAGGCCGCCGGCGCTGATATAGGCCGCGACGGTCGCCGCCGAGACGACGGTGACGGACGCGACGCGAAGCCCTGCGACCAGCACGGGCAAGGCGAGCGGGAGCTCGACGCGCCAGCGCCGTTGCCAGGGGCTGAGGCCCATGCCCGTCGCTGCTTCCTTGACCGGCCCCGGCACGCCGGCAATGCCGGCGACGATGGCGCGCAGCAACACCGGAAGCGCATAGGTCACCAGCGCCAGCAAGGCCGGCGCGAAACCGAGGCCGAGCACCGGCACCAGCAGCGCGAAGACCGCCAGCGTCGGCAGGCTGTAGAGCAGGCTCGCGCTGCCGAGCAGCCAGGCGCTCAGCCGCGGCCTTCCGGCTGCGAGCAACCCGAGCGGCAGGGCCAGCACCAGCGCGATGGCGAGCGCCGCGAGCACGAGTTCCAGGTGGGTGACCGTAGCGGTCAGGATGGTGTCGAGGTTCCGGCTGGTCCAGCGCATCAGGGTGGATTCCGCGCACCGAGGAAGCGGCGGGCGACCTCGCGCGGCTCGTCGCCATCCTGGTCGACCTCGCGGTTCAGCCGCTGCATCACCGCATTGTCTAGCCGGCGGCTGGCCGCGGTCAGGGGTGCTTCGATGGCGGGCGTGTCGCGCAGGGCGGCGCCGCGGATCACGGCGCAGAGCTGGTAGGCGGGCCAGAGCCGGCGGTCGTCGCTGAGCGAGGTATAGCCGCCCACGGCGATCTGCCAGTCGGTGGCATAGGCGTTCACGACATCGGCCTGGCCGTGCGCGAGCGCCGCGTAGCGGAGGCCCAGCGCCGCGAACTGCCGGAAGCGCCGGAACTGCATGCCGTACACCCGGCGCAGGCCCGGCAGGCCGTCCGCCCGGTCGGCGAATTCGTTCCCGGCCGCGAGCGTGAGCTTCGGCGCCTCCCGGGCGAGGTCCGACAGCGTGGCGAGATTGAGCCGCCGCGCCGTGGCAGGGGTGACCAGGAGCGCGTTGCCGTTGTCGATGCCGGAGGGGGCCATCCAGTGCAGATCGAAGCGTTCGGCGTAGCCGGCCCGGACCTTCGCCAGGATATCGGTGGGATCGCCTTCCGGAGGTTCCCTCAGCACCACGCCAAGGCCGGTCCCGGTGTATTCCGGATAAAGGTCGATTTCACCGCTCACGAGCGCGCTCTGCGCGATGGCGGTGCCGCCGAGATTGAAGCGCCGCTCGACCGTCGCGCCCCAGGCTTCCAGAGCCTGGGCGTAAAGCTCGCCGACGACGAGCTGCTCGGTGAAGTTCTTGGAGCCGACGCGAATCCGTGGGCTGGCGCGTGCCGCGGTCGGCAGCAGCCAGGGTAGTGAGAGCGAGGCGCGCCGCGGGAGGGTCACCGCCACATCCTATCGGAAGCGACGTAAGTTTCCAGGCGAACGGTTCGGAGCGCGTTACAGCGCTGTTCCCGGCATTTGCCAGTTCGTCTCAACTTTCGCCTGCGGCCCCTTCATGGCCCTGATCGCGAACTGCGCGGTCGAGGACCTGAGGGCCGGCGAGAGGTCCGCTGTAGAGCAGCGCATTTGAGGCGTGAGCGACCGCACCGGGCGCTGAGCAGCCTGCCTCAAACTGGCCGAAAGTCGCCTGTCTGCTCTTGGGCGAGCCTCCTGCAAAGTAGACACCGGCCCAGCGGGCGGCGACTGCTACCGACCCTGAAACCCGTCGCGCAACGGGCTCGACTGGTATGTCTGAGGCGCAGGCTGGAATCCTGAGTTCGTCTGTCTCCGCGCAAGCGGCAGAAAGCAGCCTGACTTCAATCCACCGTCGCAGAAGCCGACCTGTCGGAGCGGCTGCATCACCAATGTCCGCTTCCGGGCCTAAACTTATACCCGCGGCCAAAGGTCTGGCCCGCGCCTCCTCCTGCCGACATGGGCACTCCGGCGCTGCTGCTGCTGCACGGAGGTGACAAACTCCTCCTTATTGGGAGTGACGGGCCGCGGTATGGCGGTTCTCCGGCACGCGCAGGCCTAGATTCTCGCGCAGCGTCTTGCCCTCATAGGCGGTGCGGAAGATGCCGCGGCGCTGCAGCTCGGGGATCACGAGCTCGGTGAAGTCCTCGAAGGGCTTGGGGTAGTGGTTGCAGATCACGTTGAACCCGTCGGCCGCGTCCTTCTCCAGCCACTCCTGCAGCTCGTCGGCGATGTATTCCGGCGTGCCCACCAGCACGCGGTGCCCCTGCGCAGCGGAGACGGAGCGCGCCACCTGCCGCAGCGTCATGTCGTGCTTGCGCGCCATGTCCATGATGAGCCGCTGGCGCGCCTTGGCGGAATTCGCCTCGGGCAGGTCGGGCATGGGCCCGTCGAGCGGGTAGGAGAAGATGTCGATCCCGCGCGTGAAGCGCGCCAGCGCAGCCAGCGCCACCTCATCCGGCAGCAGGGATTGCAGCTCGTCGTACTTCTCCTGCGCCTCCGCCATGGTGCGGCCGACGATGGGCGTGATGCCCGGCATGATCTTCAGCTCGTCCGGCGCGCGGCCGTATTGCGCCATGCGCCCCTTCACATCGGCGAAGAACTCGCGCGCGGGCTCGAGCTCCGTCTGCGCGGTGAAGACGAGGTCGGCCGTGCGCGCCGCCAGCGCCCGCCCCGGCTCGGAGGAGCCCGCCTGCGCCACCACAGGCCGCCCCTGCGGCGTGCGCGAGACGTTGAGCGGCCCGCGCACCTTGAAATGCTTTCCCTGATGGTGGAGGAAATGCATCTTCTCCTGGTCGAACCAGACGCC
>JAQGHZ010000562.1 GCA_028291485.1 Rubritepida sp.
CCCGGCTCGGCTGGTAGTGATCAATCACGGTTCGCCCGCCGACGCGGCGGCGCGGGCCGGCACGCGCCCCATGCCCTGCGACAACGAGGCGGTGCGCTGGTTCACCTCGCGCGGGTATGTCGCGGTCCTCCCGATGCGGCGCGGCTACGGTGCGACGGGCGGCCCGTGGGCCGAGGAGTTCGGCGGCTGCGCGAGCGGGAACTACGGCCCGGCCGGGCTGGAATCCGCGCGCGACATCCTGGCCGTGACCCGTTCCATGCAGGCGCGGCCCGATGTGGCGCGCGGGCCCGCGCTGGTCGTCGGGCAGTCGGCGGGCGGATGGGGCTCGCTGGCGCTCTCCAGCCTCAACCCGCCCGAGGTTGGCGCCATCGTGAATTTCGCGGGCGGCCGGGGCGGCTGGCAGGGCGGCGTGCCGAACAGCGTCTGCCGGGAGGACCGGCTGGTCGCGGCGGCAGGCGAGTACGGCCGCACGGCGCGGGTGCCGACGCTGTGGATCTACGCGGCCAACGACAGCTTCTTTCATCACGCGCTGGCCTCGCGCATGGTCGAGGCCTATCGCGCGGGCGGCGGCAAGGCGGAGTTCTTCGCGGCCCCCGCCTATGGCCGCGACGGGCACGGCTTCTTCTACGGCCGGGGCGGCAGCGCCACCTGGGGACCGAGGGTCGCGGCCTTCCTGGCCCGATGATCCTATCCCGCCGCGGCCCGTATCATCTTGCATCCGGGCCCCGAAAGGGCACGTATCGCGTCAGCGAAGGACGGGACGATGAGCGAGCAGACCGACGGCGTGACCCTCTCCGGCTCCATCAGGGAGAAGCTGATCGCCAGCAAGGAGAAATGGGCCCGGGAGGGCCGCCTCCTCACCGGCGAGACCAGCACCCCCCAGGCCGACCGCCTGCCGCCCGGCCAGCGCCTCGTGACGGATTTCCCGGTCCTCGACCTCGGCGTGCAGCCGGAGGTGAAGCCCGATCGCTGGCGCCTGCGCATCGAAGGGCTGGTGGAAGAGCGCCAGGCGCTCGACTGGGACGCCTTCAACGCCCTGCCGCAGCACGAGTGGAAGAACGACATCCACTGCGTCACCGCCTGGTCGCGCTACGACAACATCTGGCACGGCGTGTCCTCGCGCGACCTGCTGATGCTGGCCCGCCCGAAGCCCGAGGCGCGCTTCGTCGTCTTCCACTCCTATGACGGCTACACCACCAACGTGCCGCTGGAGGTCTTCGCCGGCGAGGACGTGCTGGTCGCCCATTCCTGGAACAACACGCCGCTGGAGCGCGTGCATGGCGGCCCGGCCCGCATCGTCATTCCGCGCTACTACTTCTGGAAAAGCGCGAAATGGGTGACGCGCATCGAGCTCCGAGCCGACGACCAGCCCGGCTTCTGGGAGGTTCGCGGCTACCACAACAATGCCGATCCCTGGCTGGAGGAGCGCTATGGTTGACCGACGCACGCTGCTGGCCGGCCTCGCGATGAGCGGCCCTGCCATGGCTGATCCGCCGAACGCCTTCGGCTTCGCCTTCCAGGTCATCGAGGGCGGGCCGCTGCCGCTCGCACAGTTCCGCGGCCGCGTGCTGCTGGTGGCGAACACCGCGAGCTTCTGCGGCTACACCCCGCAATACGCCGCGCTCCAGCGCCTCCACGACCGCTACGAGGCGCGTGGCCTCACCGTGGTCGGCGTGCCCTCCAACGACTTCAACCAGGAGAGCACGGACGCGCAGAAAATCCGGGAATTCTGCGACGGGATGTTCGGCATCACCTTCCCGATCACGGCGTTGAACCATGTGAAGGGCGCCGAGGCGCATCCCTTCTTCGCCTGGGCGGCCCGCGAGGCCGGGCCGGTGAGCTGGAACTTCCACAAGTATCTCGTCGGCCGGGATGGCCGGCACGTGCAGGGCTTCTCCACGCAGACCGAGCCGGACTCGCCCGCGGTGATCCGCGCCGTGGAGGCCGCGCTGGCCGCCCCGGCCGCGTGATCCTGGTCGGCATCGGCGCGAACCTTCCCGGGCTGGACGGCTCCGCCCCGCGCGAGACCTGCTGCGCCGCCGCGGCGGCTCTGGACGCGCTGCCGGGCCTGCGGCTCCGGGCGCTGTCCCGCTGGTGGGAGAGCGCGCCCATCCCGCCGATGCCCGGCGCGCCCTGGTTTGTGAACGGCGTGGCCCGGCTGGCCGGCGAGGCCGATCCGGCGGAACTCCTGGCCGCGCTGCATGCCATCGAGGCGGCGCACCACCGTGCGCGGCCCTTTCCCAATGCCCCCCGCACCCTGGACCTCGACCTGCTGGATTGCCACGGCCTGGTCCGCGAGGGGCCGCCGCCCGTCCTGCCCCATCCGCGCATGGCGGATCGGGCCTTCGTCCTCCTCCCCCTTTCGGAGGTGTCGCCGGAATGGCATCATCCCGTCACCGGGAAGGGCATCGAGGAGCTGATCGCCGCCCTCCCGCCCCAGGATCTCCGGCCGCTCGCCTCCTGAGCGGCTTGCGGAGTCGCGCTGCAACGCTTATCTGGAGTGTTCGCCGCGGTGCAGCCAGTCTGCGCCCGCCCCCCTTTGCCCGAGGTATTTCATGGCGCGCGTCACCGTCGAAGACTGCATTGTCCAGGTTCCCAACCGCTTCGAGCTCGTCCTGCTCGCGGCCCAGCGTGCGCGCAACATCAGCCGGGGCGAGACCCTGACGATCGACCGCGACAACGACAAGAACCCCGTCGTCGCCCTGCGCGAGATCGCCGACCAGACGGTGGAGCTGCCCGCCCTGGAGCAGGATCTGATCAAGTCGCTCAGCCGCGCCCCGGAGCCGGAGCCCGTCGAGGACGAGGTCATGGACCTCATCGACACGAACGAGAACATCTTTGGCGTCATGGACGTCAACGAGGAACTGCCGACCGAGATGGGCGGCGAGGAATTCTCGCCGGACGACCTCGAGGCGCAGCTGGCCGCCGAATTGGGCGGCCAGTCGGACTGAGGGGGAAGGCTTGACGCCGCGCGCCACCCCGGACGTCCCGGCGGTTGCGCGCGCGCCTGAAGGCCTGGCGGCCGGCGTCGCCACCCCGCCCGGCCTGGACAGTGTCCTCGAATTCTGTTCCCGCATCACCGCGGCCGATCCGCGCCTCGACGCGGACCTGATCCTCCGCGCCGGGCGCTTCGCCGCCGAGGCGCATGGGGAGCAGAAGCGCCAGAACGGCGAGCCCTACATCATCCATCCGGTTGCCGTGGCCGAGATCCTGGCGGGCTACCGGCTCGACACGGCCACCATCGCGACGGCCCTGCTGCACGACGTCGTCGAGGACACCGAGCACAAGCTGCCCGAGATCGAGCGCCGCTTCGGCGCCGAGATCGCGCGCCTCGTGGACGGCGTCACCAAGCTCTCCCGCATCGAGGTGCAGAGCGAGCGCACCAAGCAGGCGGAGAACCTCCGCAAGCTGCTGCTGGCGCTGAGCGAGGACCTGCGCGTCCTGCTCGTGAAGCTCGCCGACCGGCTGCACAACATGCGCACGCTGAACTTCGTGACGAAGCCGGAGAGCCGGCATCGCACGGCGCGCGAGACGCTCGACATCTACGCCCCGCTCGCCGAGCGCATCGGCATCGAGGGGATGAAGATCGAGCTGGAGACGCTCGGCTTCCGTGAGCTGCATCCCGACGCGTGGGCCACGATCGCGCAGCGGCTGACCTACCTGCGCGGCCGCTCCGCCGACATCATCCCCGACATCGAGCAGGAGCTGCGCGAGGCGCTGGAGATGAACGGCGTGCCGGTGGAGGAGGTGCTGGGCCGCGAAAAATCGCCCTACTCCATCTGGCGCAAGATGCAGGCGAAGAACGTCGCCTTCGAGGGCCTCTCGGACGTGATGGCCTTCCGCATCATCGTGCCCGAGCGCTCGCAATGCTACCTCGCGCTCGGCGCCATCCACGACGCCTTCAAGGTGATCGCCGGACGCTTCAAGGACTACATCTCCACGCCCAAGACCAACGGCTACCAGTCGCTGCACACGGGCGTGCTGCTGCCGGGCCGCCGCGACGAGGCGAAGATCGAGGTGCAGATCCGCACGCGGGAGATGCACCACATCGCCGAGTTCGGCCTCGCGGCGCACTGGATCTACAAGCAGGGCGGGCAGGCCGCGCCCGCGCGCAGCTTCCCCTGGGTCCGCGCGCTCATCGACATCCTGGAGAACGAGCCCGAAGCCAACGAGGCGATGGAGAGCACGAAGCTCCAGCTGCACCGCGACCTCGTCTTCTGCTTCTCGCCCAAGGGCGACCTGATCGAACTGCCGCGCGACGCGACCCCGGTGGACTTCGCCTATCACGTCCACAGCCAGGTGGGCGACGCCTGCGTGGGCGCCAAGGTGAACGGGCGCATCGTGCGGCTGCACGACAAGCTCGAGAACGGCGACCAGGTCGAGATCATCACGGCCAAGGGCGGGCAGCCCAACCCGGCCTGGCTGAAATTCGTGAAGTCGGGCAAGGCGCAGGCCCGTATCCGCCGCTTCGCCCAGGCCGAGGAAAAGCAGAAGCAGCGCGACGAGGGCCGCACCCTCATCGTGAAGATGTTCCGGCAGAACGGGCTGGAATTCACGGAAAAGCTGCTGGAGCCGGCGGTGAAGGCCCTGCGCCAGTCGGGCGTGGAGGAGATGTACCACGCGGTGGCGTCGGGCAGCATCTCGGCGCGCGACGTCGTGCATGCGGCCTTCCCGGAGCTGCGGGCGCCGCAGCGCGCGGCGGAGCCGATGGCGCTCATGGCCGGCCGCGCCCGGCTCGGCCGCTCGGGCTCGCTGAAGCAGACCTCGGTGCCGGCCGCGCCCATCACGGGCGTGGTGGCCGGGATGCAGCTGCATTTCGCGCAGTGCTGCCATCCGATCCCCGGCGACCCGATCGTCGGCATCGTCACGACCGGCAAGGGCGTCACGGTCCACACCCAGGACTGCCACATGCTGGAGAATTTCTCCGCCACGCCGGAACGGTTCCTGGACGTGGACTGGGAGCAGGGCGCGGTCGGCCCCGCCACGCATGTCGTGCGCCTCGCGGTCGCCGCGGTGAACAGCCAGGGGCTGCTTTCGGGCGTCGCCAACGCCATCAGCAAGCAGAAGGCCGTTCTGACCAACCTGCGCCTCGGCCGGCGCGAGGACGACGAGTGCGACCTGAACATCGACGTCGAGGTGCGCGACACGAAGCATCTGGCCGAACTCATGGGAACGCTGCGGGTCTGCGAGGGCGTGATCCGCGTGGACCGGGCCCGCAGTTGAGGGGTTCGACGGGAGAAGGCGGGGACTGCCGGGATGGTCGCGCCCGGCGTTCGAGGGCATGAAGAAAACCTCATGATTCTCGGAATCGGCAATGACGTCTGCGACATCCGCCGGATCGAGGCGGTCCTGGAGCGCCATGGCCAACGCTTCGTGGAACGGGTCTTCACCCCCGTCGAGCGGGCCAAGGCCGAGCGCCGGACGGAAAAGATCCGGTCCGGCACCTATGCCAAGCGCTTCGCCGCCAAGGAGGCCGCCAGCAAGGCGCTGGGCACAGGCTTCCGCGCCGGCGTCTTTATGCAGGACCTCGGCGTGGTGAACCTGCCCTCCGGCCAGCCCACGCTGAGGCTGACCGGCGGCGCCGCGGCCCGGCTCGCCGCCATGACCCCGCCCGGCCACCGCGCCGAGATCTCGCTGACCATGACGGACGAATATCCTTACGCGAGCGCCATCGTGATCATCTCGGCCGTGCCGCTGATGCCTCCCCTGGCCCCGCCTCTTCCTTGACACCCCAGGGCCCCTGGGTTCAATCCCGGCCCTCAAACGCGCGGTTCCCCTTCCCATGGCAAAATCCACGACCCTCGCGGTCAAGAAGAAGTCGGGCGGCTGGCTCGAGAGCGTGAAGACGGTCGTCTATGCCGCCCTCATCGCCATCGGCATCCGCACCATTGCCTTCGAGCCGTTCAACATTCCCTCGGGCTCCATGATCCCGACGCTGCTGGTGGGCGACTACCTCTTCGTCTCGAAATACTCCTACGGCTATTCGCGGCACTCGATGCCGTTCAGCCCGAACCTCTTCGAGGGGCGCATCTTCGGCGCCATGCCGCAGCGCGGCGACGTCGCGGTCTTCAAGCTGCCGCGCGACACCAGCCAGGACTACATCAAGCGCATCGTTGGCCTGCCGGGCGACATCATCCAGGTCCGCCGGGGGATTCTTCATATCAACGGCCAGCCGGTGCGGCTGGAGAGCCTCGGCCCCTATGTCGCCGAGGGCGACGGGCCGCGCATGACGGTGCAGCTGCTGCGCGAATTCCTGCCGAGCGGCCGCTCGCACCTCATCATCGAGCAGTCCAACGACGGCCCGCTCGACAACACGCCCGAGTTCCGCGTGCCCGACGGCCATGTCTTCGCCATGGGCGACAACCGCGACAACAGCCTCGACAGCCGCGTGCCGAGCGCCGTCGGCTTCGTGCCGGTCGAGAACCTGGTGGGCCGGGCCGAGTTCATCTTCTTCTCTGTGGATGGCAGCGCGCGCTGGTGGGAGGTCTGGGGCTGGCCCTTCGCCATCCGCTACTCGCGCCTCTTCTCCGCGGTGCGATGACGGAGACCCTTCAGGAGCGCCTCGGCCACCGCTTCAGCAATACGGCGCTGCTGGAGCAGGCGCTGACTCACCGCTCGGCGGCCGATCCGCGCCGCCGCATGCTCGATTCCAACGAACGGCTGGAGTTCCTGGGCGACCGGGTGCTCGGTCTGTGCATCGCCGAATGGCTCGCCGAGCGCTTCCCGCAGGAGCGCGAGGGCGACCTCGGCAAGCGGCTGGCCACGCTCTGCTCCCAGGACATCATCGCGCCGATCGCCGAGAAGATGGGTCTTGCCGCGGCGCTGCGCGTGCCGCCCTCCGAGGGCCGCACCGGCCTGCGGGCGCGCGCGACGGTGCTGGCGGATGCGCTGGAGGCGGTGCTGGGCGCCATTTACCTGGATGGCGGGCTCGATGTGGCGCAGAAGGTGGTGCGGCGCGAATGGGCGGCGGCGATCGCGGTGGACGCCAAGCCGCCGGTCAGCGCAAAGAATCGGTTGCAGGAGTGGACCTTGGGGCGCGGCCTGGGCCTACCCGACTACCAGCATCAATCGGTCACGGGCCCCTCGCATGCGCCGGTCTTCGTGGTGACGGTCCTCGCCGCCGGCCGCACGGCCGAAGGCATGGGCGAGAACAAGCGCGCGGCGGAACAGGCGGCCGCCGAGGCGTGGCTCGCGGAGATCAAAGAATGACCGACGAACCCGAGGCGGCACCCGCCGCTCCCCCCCAGGCGACTCCCACCGTTCCCGTGGAGAAGCAGCGCTGCGGCTTCGTCGCCATCCTCGGCGCGCCGAATGCGGGCAAGTCGACCCTCGTGAACGCCATGGCGGGCACCAAGGTCACCATCGTCTCGCCCAAGCCGCAGACCACGCGCTTTCGCGTGCGCGCGGTGCTGATCGAGAAAGAGGCGCAGATCGTCCTGGTGGACACGCCCGGCATCTTCGCGCCCCGCCGGCGGCTGGACCGCGCCATGGTCTCGGCCGCCTGGGGCGGCGCGAAGGACGCCGATTTCTCGCTGCTGGTGATCGACGTGAAGAGCGGCCTGACCGAGGCCGTGCGCGCCATCATCGAGCGGCTGGCGGAGCAGAAGCGCACCGTCTGGCTCGCGCTGAACAAGGTGGACCTTCTGCCGCGCGAGATCCTGCTGCCGCTCGCCGCCAAGTTCCACGAGATGCTGCCCTTCGCCGAGACGTTCATGATCTCGGCCGAGAAGAACAAGGGCCTCGACCGCCTTCGGGAAAAGCTGGCCGACGCCATGCAGCCCGGCCCCTGGATGTTCCCCGAGGACGAGCTCTCCGACCTGCCCAACCGCATGCTGGCCGCCGAGGTCGTGCGCGAGCAGATCCTGCGGCAGACCCATGAGGAGGTGCCGCACCACGCCTCCGTCGAGACCGAGACCTGGACCGAGCGGCCCGACGGCAGCGCCCGGGTGGACTGCACCATCTACATCGCGCGGGCCACGCAGAAGGCCATCCTGATCGGCGATGGCGGCGCGCGCATCAAGGAGATCGGCCGAAGGGCCCGGCTGGAGCTGACGGCGCTGCTGGACCGGCCGATCCACCTGTTCCTCAACGTGAAGGAACGGCCGGGCTGGGACGAGGAGCGCGGCCGCATCCGCGCGCTCGGCCTGGAAGACGAGGGATGAGGCGCTGGCATCCGATGGCTCGTGCATCCTGAGAGAATCCGGCCGCACGGCGGCCGGTGCCGCCGCTTGGCGTCTGAGGACATGAAAAATGTCCGTTGAGTGGGAAGCCCCGGCGATCGTGCTGGCCGTGCGTCCTTACGGGGAGGGCGGCGCGGTCGTCACCCTGCTGACCGAGGCCCATGGACGCCACGCCGGCCTGGCCAAGGGCGGCGCCTCGCGGAGCCAGGCCGCCCTCTGGCAGCCGGGCAACCTCATCGAGGCCCGCTGGGTCGGCCGCCTGCCGGATCAGCTCGGCGCCGTCTCGGGCGAGATGGTCCATGCCGCCGCCGCCCGTGCCCTGGACGACCCTCTGGCGCTCGCCATCCTCACCGCCTCCTGCGCCGTGGCCGAGGGCGCGCTGCCAGAGCGCGAGGCGCACCCGGCCTGCTTCCATGGCCTGGTCCGCGTCATCTCCGCCCTGGCGCGCGGGCCGGAGCACGCCTTGCCCCTCCTGGTCGCCTGGGAGGCCGCGCTGCTGGCCGAACTGGGCTACGGCCTGGACCTGACCAGCTGCGCCGCCACCGGGGCCACGGAAAACCTCGTCTGGGTCTCGCCCAAATCCGGCCGGGCCGTCAGCGAGGCGGCCGGCGCGCCCTATGCCGACCGTCTCCTCGCCCTTCCGGCATTTCTCCGCGACGATACAAAGCCGTCAGATGCCCAGGAATGGCTTGCGGGACTCCGCCTGACGGGCTTCTTCCTGACCCGGGACGCCTTCGGCCTCCAGCATCGCCCCCTACCCAACGCGCGGGCGATGCTGCAGGACCGGGTCGCCACCCTATTGGAACCGAGTGAGAATGCCTGACGATCTGGTGCCGAAAGAAACGGGCAACATCCGCGACACGCACCTCGCCGAGGCGCTGAGCCAACGCTACCTCGCCTATGCCATGTCCACCATCATGGCGCGCTCGCTGCCGGATGTGCGCGATGGGCTAAAGCCGGTGCACCGCCGGCTGCTCTGGGCGATGCACCAGCTCAAGCTCGACCCGGCCTCCGGCTTCAAGAAATGCGCGCGCATCGTCGGCGATGTGATGGGCAAGTACCACCCGCATGGCGACAGCTCGATCTACGAGGCGCTGGTCCGCCAGGCGCAGGAATTCGCGGCGCGGTACACGCTGGTCGAAGGGCAGGGGAACTTCGGCAATATCGACGGCGATAACGCCGCGGCCATGCGCTACACCGAGGCGCGGCTCACCGAGGTCGCGCAGGCGCTGCTCAGCGGCATCGACGAGGATTCGGTCGATTTCCGCGCCACCTATGACGGCGAGGACAAGGAGCCGGTGGTGCTCCCGGCGGCCTTCCCGAACCTGCTGGCCAATGGTGCGACGGGCATCGCGGTCGGCATGGCGACCTCCATTCCGCCGCACAATGCCGGCGAGCTCTGCGCCGCCGCGCTGGAGCTGATCGCCAATCCGGACGCCACCACGGCCGACCTGCTGAAGCACGTCCCGGGCCCCGATTTCCCGACCGGCGGCATCCTGGTCGAGAGCGCGGAGGCCATCGCCGAGGCCTATGAAACCGGCCGCGGCGGCTTCCGGCACCGCGCCAAGTGGGAGGTGGAGAAGGGCAAGTCCGGCCTCTGGACCATCGTCGTCACGGAAATTCCCTATCAGGTCCAGAAGTCGCGGCTGATCGAGCAGATCGCGCTGCTGCTGGAGGAGAAGAAGCTCCCGCTGCTGGCCGATGTGCGCGACGAGAGCACGGAGGCGGTGCGCCTCGTGCTGGAGCCGCGCAACCGCACGGTGGAGCCCGCCGTGCTGATGGAGACGCTGTTCCGCGCCACCCAGCTGGAGAGCCGCTTCAGCCTCAACATGAACGTGCTGGATGCGAGCCGCACGCCGCGCGTCATGGGCCTGCGCGACGCGCTGAAGGCCTGGCTCGACCACCGGCACGTGGTGCTGATCCGCCGCACCAACCATCGGCTGGCCGCCATCGCGCGGCGGCTGGAGGTGCTGGCCGGCTACCTCATCGCCTATCTCAACCTCGACGAGGTGATCCGCATCATCCGCACCGAGGAGGAGCCGAAGCCCAGGCTGATGGCCCGCTTCGAGCTCACCGAGGTGCAGGCCGAGGCCATCCTCAACATGCGCCTGCGCGCCCTGCGCAAGCTCGAGGAAATGGAAATCCGCAAAGAGCACGACAAGCTCAGCAAGGAGCAGATGCAGCTCCAGGGCCTGCTCGCCAGCACGGCGAAGCTGTGGTCGGCCATCGGCAAGGAAGTCGAGGACGCGCGCAAGAAGTACGGCTCCGGCCCGCTGGGCGACCGCCGCACCGCGATCGGTTCCGGAGCGCCGGCGATCGTGGTGGACGAAAGCGCCTTCATCGAACGCGAGCCGCTGACGATCGTGCTGTCGGACAAGGGCTGGATCCGCGCGCTGAAGGGCCACCTCGCCGAGGAGGCGGAGCTGCGCTTCAAGGAGGGCGACGAGCTCGCCTTCCGCATTCCCGTCCAGAGCACGGACCGCCTCGTCATCTTCGCCAGCAACGGCAAGGCCTACACCTTGCGCTGCGACACGCTGCCGCGCGGCCGCGGCGACGGGCAGCCGCTGCGGCTCATCGTGGATCTGCCGAACGAGGACAGCGTGCTGGCGATGTTCCTGCCGGGGGCGGAGCAGAAATTCCTGGTGGCGGCGTCCGACGGCAAGGGCTTCCTGGTCGAGGGCGGGGAGTTCCTGGCCGAGAAGCGTACCGGCAAGCAGCTCATGGCCCTGGAAGGCACGACCCGTGCCGCGATCTGCGTCCTGGCCGAGGGCGATTCCGTCGCCGTGCTGGGCGACAACCGCAAACTGCTGGTTTTCCCGCTGGAGCAGTTGCCGATCATGACCCGCGGCCGCGGCGTGCAGCTGCAGTCCTACAGGGATGGCGGCCTGGCGGACGCCAAGGTCTTTGCCGCCGCCGAGGGCCTCTCCTGGCAATTGGGCGAGCGCACGCGCACGGAATTCGATCTGACGGCTTGGCGCGGCAACCGGGCCGGTGCAGGAAAGCTTCCGCCCAACGGCTTCCCACGCACCAACCGGTTCGGAAACTGATCCATGCGCCTTCTTCTGACCGTGCCTTTGCTGCTGCTGGCCGCCTTGCCGGCGGAGGCGCAGCGGGGAGGCCCGCATGACGGCATGTATGTCGGGCACCGCGTGCAGGAATGCCGGCGCAGCGGCCGCTCCGGCTCGCAACTGCTGACCGCGGAGGTGCGCGGCTCGACGATGACCATCCCGGGCCTGCCGGGCGACGCGCCGATGGAAGTGACCATCGATTCCAACGGCGCCGTGCGGCTGCCGCGGCTCGGCACCTTCGGCGAGGGCACGGGCCAGATCTTCGAGGGGCCGAACAATGCGCGGCGCTTCACCGGCTCGCATCCCGGCCGCAACGACTGCCAGCTCACCTACGACCTGATCCGCCGGCCCATCGGGCGCTGATAGGCATCAGCCCTTCCGGGTGACGGAGGGGTGCGAGGCGCTCAGCTCCTCGGCGATGCGGAAGAGGTTCCGCACCGGCTCGGAACGATCGGCGCTGCGCTGGGCCAGGCCGAGCTCGGCGTGCAAGGCGCTGCCCGTCAGCGCCAGGAAGCGCACCGCATCCGGCCGCAGGTGCCGCATGCAGGCCGGCACGACGGCGATGCCCATCCCCGCCGCCACGAAGTTGATGGCCGCCGCCAGTTCCGGGGCCTCCTGGCCCACCTTCGGCGAGAAGCCGAGACGCAGGCATTCCGAGGTGATCTGGTCCGACAGGCCCGAGCCGCCGCGGCGCGGATAGAGGATCAGCGGATCGCCGCGCAATTCCGCCAGCCGAACGGAGCGGCGGCCGGCTACCGCATGGGCGACGGGAACGGCGGCGACCAACGGCTCGGTGGCGAGCCAGCGCACCGCCAGCGCATCGTCGACCAGGGGCGGGCGCACGAAGGCGGCGTCGAGGCGATCGGCCTTCAGCGCCTCGGTCAGCAGCGCGGTGCGGTGTTCCTCCAGCGCGACCTCCACTTCCGGCCATTCCGCGCGGAAGGTCTTGAGCACCTCGGTGACGAAGGGGCTGAAGGAGGCCGAGGAGGTGAAGCCCACGCGGAGCTTGCCGATCTCGCCGCGGCCGGCCCGCTGCGCGCGCGCGGTGGCGTGGGCGACGCGGTCCAGAATGGCACGCGTCTCCTCCAGGAAGACGGCGCCGGCGGAGGAGATCTCGATGCGCCGGCCGACGCGGTGGAACAGCTCCACGCCGAGTTCGGCCTCCAGCGCCTTGATCTGCTGGGTCAGCGGCGGCTGCGCGATGCCGATGCGCGCGGCGGCGCGGGTGACGTTCAGCTCCTCGGCGACGGCGAGGAAATAGCGGAGGTGACGCAGCTCCATTCCATATGCTGAGCATATCGATATCGCCCCGGCAATATATTGGACCGGCGGAAGCGACGCGCTTATGCCTCCCGGGAATGACCTCCTGAGGAAACGCCAGCATGAGCGAAAAGCCGCCCCTTCTCGAAAACGCCACGCGCGATCTCGCGCGCTTCGCCGCGAATCTCCGCTACGAGGACCTCCCCGCCGAGGTGATCGCCCACGCCAAGCTCTGCCTGCTCGACGGCATCGGCGTCTGCCTGCATGGCTCCGCGCTGCCCTGGACGCGCATTCTGCAGGCCACGGTGGAGATGGAGGGCGGCAAGCCCGCCGCCTCGCTCTGGGGCACGGGCCTCAAGGGTTCGGTGTCGCAGGCCGCGCTGGTGAACGGCACGGCCGGCCACGCCTTCGAGATGGACGACATGCACAAGGAATCCATCCTTCACCCCAACTCGCTGACCTCGCCGATCGCGCTCGCCTATGCCGAGGCGGAAGGCGCCACGGGGCGCGACATGCTGACGGCCATCGTCGCCGGCTATGAGGTCGGCACGCGGGTCGGCAATGCGGCGACCATGGCGCTCTTCCTCGACGGATTCCATCCGCAGGGCACGAGCGGCACCTTCGTCGCCGGCGCCGCCGCGGGGAAGATGCGCGGGCTGGATGCGGCCCAGATGCAGAACTGCCTCGGCATCGCCGGCTCCTGCGCGGCGGGGCTGATGGCGGCGCAGGAGGGCGCCATGGTGAAGCGCCTGCACGCCGGCCGCGCGGCGCAGTCGGGCGTGCTGGCGGCGGAGCTGGCCTCGCGCGGCTTCACCGGCATCAGCAACATCCTGGAGGCGGGCTATGGCGGCTATCTCAGCAGCTATTCGAGCAAGCCGGTGCCGGAGAAGCTGACGCAGGGCCTGGGCTCGACCTGGGAAACACTCAACGTCGGCTTCAAGATGTACCCGACGGTGACCAGCATCCACAGCGCGCTGGACGCGCTGCGCATCCTGATGGCGCAGCACAAGCTGTCGGCCGCCGACATCGCGTCGATCGACGTGGCCTGCAGCCACATGACCCATGTGCACACCGCCTGGCCCTACAAGCCTGCGGGAATCACGGCCGCGCAGATGAACATGTTCTTCGGCCTCGCGGTGACGGCGCTGAGCGGCAAGGTGACGGCGGCCGACCTCACCGAGGCCCGGCTGCGCGACCCTGACATCCTCGACTTCATCACCCGCATCACCGCGCATGACGATGCGGCGATCGAGGCCATGGGGCCCGCCTTCCGCCACGCCTGCCGCATGACGGTGACCACGCGCGCGGGCCAAAAACTGCTCCACGAGGAGCTGGCCCGCCGCGGCAGCCCGGAGAATCCGGTGAGCCCCGCCGAAGTCGAGGAAAAATTCCGCGGCAACGTCGCCGCGCTGCTCTCCGACGCCGAGGCCGACCGCATCGTCGCTGAGGTCGACGGCTTCGAGACGATGACGGATGCCAGGCCACTCCTCGCCATCCTCGGCGCCGACCGTCGTCAGGCCCCGGCGAAGGCGGCCGAGTGATGCAGCGTCGCCAACTGCTCCAGGGCGCAGCCGCCCTTCCGCTGATCGGCGGCGCAGCGCAGGCGCAGCCGCAGGCCATCTCCATGGTCGTGCCCTATGCGCCCGGCGGCGGCACGGACATCGTCGGCCGCAGCTTCGCGCAGCTCTTCGCGCGCGAGTTGGGCCGCACCGTCGTGGTCGAGAACCGCAGCGGCGCGGCGGGCCATATCGGCACCACCTATGCGGCGCGGGCGCGGCCGGACGGCAACACGATGCTCTACTGCGTCAGCACGCATATCGTGGTGAACCCGCACCTCCAGGCCAACCCCGCGAACGAGCTGATCGCGGCGATGATCCCGGTGACGCAGGCCGCCTCCTACCAGTACGTGCTGGCGGTGGACCCGGATCTCGGCGTGAACACCCTGGCCGAGCTGATCGACCTCGCGAAGCGCCGGAACCTCGCCTATTCGAGCGCCGGCGTCGGCAGCAACAACCACCTGGCCGCCGCGGTGTTCTCGGATGCGGCTGATATCCAGATGGAGCACGTGCCCTATCGCGGGAGCCTGCCGGCGCTGCTCGACGTGGTGTCGCACACGGTCCAGCTCATCTTCAGCTCGCCGGCGCCGGCGATCCCGCTGGTGCGCGACGGCAAGCTGAGGGCGCTCGCCGTGACCGGCGACCATCGGCTGCCGGCGCTGCCGGAGGTGCCCACGCTGACCGAGGCGGGGCTGCGCGGCGCCGTCATCAACGGCTGGCACGGCGTCCTCGTGCCGCGGGGCACGCCGGCTGAGATCATCGCGACCTACGAGGCGGCCGGCCGCCGCGTCGTCGCCACCGAGGAGTTCCGGGGCCGCATCGCCGTGGAGGGGATGGAGCCGCCGCCGGAGCGCTCGATCGTGGAATTCGCGGCCGCGATCCGCGAGGAGACGGCGTTCTGGGGGCGCAAGCTGGCGCAGATGCAGATCCGGATGGAGTAAAAGATTGAGGGGCTCTGCCCCTCAAACTCCCCGGCAGGGAACACGTTCCCTGCACCCTCATTTGTAAAAGGGTCCAGGGCCAAAAGCCCTGGTGGGGGAGCGCGAGGGGCGGAGCCCCTTTCGCATCAAGCGTGAAACGTCCCCGGAAAGTGGCAAGCCGCGCGCCGCCCTGGACCGACGTCGCTCAAAGGCGGACGCACCTCCGCGCAGACCGGCTGCGCGATCGGGCAGCGGGCGCGGAAGGCGCAGCCTGTTGGCAGCGAGAGTGTCGAGGGCGGCTCGCCCGCCAGGATCACGCGCTCGCGCCCCGGTTCGGGCACGGCCGAGGTCAGCGCGACGGTGTAGGGATGCAGCGGCCGCGCGAAGAGCTCATGCGCCGGCCCTTCCTCCACGATGCGGCCGAGATACATCACCGCCACGCGGTCGCAGAAGGCGCGCACGACAGCGAGGTCGTGCGCGATGAAGAGATAGGACAGGCCGAGCCGCTCGCGCAGGTCCAGCATCAGGTTCAGCACCTGCGCCTGCACGTTCACGTCGAGCGCCGAGACGGGTTCGTCCGCCACCACCAGGTCCGGCTCCAGCGCCAGCGAGCGCGCGATGGAGACGCGCTGTCGCTGCCCGCCGGAGAATTCGTGCGGGAAGCGCTGCGCCCATTCCGGCTTGAGGCCGACGGTCGCCATGAGGTCGAGCACGCGCCCGCGCGCCTCGGCCCGCGTCCTGGCGCGGCCATGCGCGAGCAGCGGTTCCGCCAGTGCGTCGCCGACGGTCATGCGTGGATTGAGCGAGGCGTAGGGATCCTGGAAGACCATGCCCATGCGCGGCCGCAGCGGTCGCATCTCGGCGGCCGAAAAATTCGTGATGTCCTGCCCGTCGAACTCAAGCGTGCCGGAGGTCGGCGCCTGCAGCCGCGTCACCAGCCGCGCGAGGGTGGACTTGCCGCAGCCGCTCTCGCCCACGATGCCCAGCGCCTCGCCGCGCCGCAGCCGCAGGTCGACGCCGTTCACCGCATGCACGACCGGCACAGGACCGAAGAGGCCGATCCGCCCGAGCGGGAAGTGCTTCACGAGGTCCTTGCCCTCCAGCAGCGGTCGCTCCTCCTGCGCCGGCGTGCGGAAGGCGGCCTCGGCGGCCACGGGCGGCGGGGGCAGGGGGCTGCCGTCCATCGTGACCCAGCAGCGCGCGCGGCGGCCGGGCGCCACCTCCATGAGCGGCGGGTGCTCCGCCCCGCAACGCGAGATCCGGAAGGGGCATCGCGCGACGAAGCGGCAGCCCGGCGGCGGGTCGAGCGCGCTGGGCGGACCACCCTCGATGGAGACCAGCCGCGTCCCTGCCGGGCTGTCCAGCCGGGGCACGGCGTTCACCAGCGCCCAGGCATAGGGGTGGCGCGGATCGGTCAGCACGGCCGCCGTCTCCGCCTCCTCCACGATCTCGCCCGCATACATCACCGCCACGCGCCGGCAGACCGTGCCGATGACGCCGAGGTCGTGCGAGATGAGCACGATGGCCGTGCCGAACTCCTGGTTCAGCCCGCGCATCAGGTCGAGGATCTGCGCCTGGATGGTGACGTCCAGCGCCGTCGTCGGCTCGTCGGCGATGAGCAGCAGGGGATCGTTGGCGACGCCGATGGCCAGCATCACGCGCTGCCGCATGCCGCCCGAGAACTGGTGCGGAAACGAGGCCGCCGCGCGCTCCGGCGCGGCCACGCCCATGCGGCGCAGCAGGTCCACCGCGCGCAGCTTCGCCTTGGCCGGCGTCTGGCGGCCGTGCGAGACCATGTGCTCCGTCACCTGGCGCAGGATGCGGATGACCGGGTTCAAGCCCGTCATGGGGTCCTGGAAGACCATGGCCGCGCGGTCGCCGCGCCAGCCGCGCAATTCCTCGCCGGACATCGCCAGCACGTCGCGGCCCTGGAAGCGGACCGAGCCGCCGATGATGCGCGCGGGTTCCTCCAGCAGGCGCATCAGCGAGAGCGCGGTGACGCTCTTTCCTGAGCCGCTCTCGCCCACGATGCCCAAGGTCTCGCCGGGACCGACGGTGAAGGAGACGCCGTCCACCGCGCGCACGGCGCCGGCATCGGTAAGGAAGACCGTCTGGAGGTCTTCGACCTCCAGCACGGGGACGGTGCCGGGCTTCCTCATCGTCCGCGCGTCCGCGGATCGAGCCAGTCGCGCAGCCCGTCGCCGAGGAAGTTGAAGCCGACGACGACGGTGAGGATGGCGAAGCCGGGGAAGGCCGCGACCCACCATTGCTCCACCAGCTCGCGGCCTTCGGCGACCATGGAGCCCCATTCCGGCGTCGGCGGCACCACGCCGAGGCCGAGGAAGGAGAGGCCGGCGAAGGTCAGGATCGCATTGCCGAGATCGAGCGTGACGAGCACGGCGAGCGGCCCCAGCGTGTTGGGCAGGATGTGGCGGCCGAGGATGCGGATGGGTTTCAGGCCCAGCACCGTCGCGGCTTCCACATATTCCTGGCTGCGCTGCACCAGCGCCAGGGCGCGCGCCAGCCGCGCGAATTTCGGCCACCATACGACCAGCATCGCCAGGATGGTGTTGGTGCTGCCGATGCCGAGCGCGGCGGCGATGGCCAGGGCCAGGATGATCGGCGGGAAACACAGCACGAGGTCGGTGAAGCGCATCAGCGCCTCGTCCACGAAGCCCCGCGCCCAGGCCGCGACGATGCCCACCGTGACGCCGATCGCCGCCCCCAGCAGCACCACGGAAAAGCCCGCCAGCAGCGAGAGCCGCGCACCGAAGATGAGTCGCGAGAGCACGTCGCGCCCCAGCACGTCGGTGCCCAGCCAGTGCGCCTCCGAGGGTGGTGCCAGGCGGTTCACGATGTCCTGCGCATGCGGCGGATAGGGCGCGATAACAGGTGCGAAGATCGCGATCAGGATCCAGGCGAGCACGATCGCGCTCCCCGCCCAGGCCGGGCCGTAGCGGCGCAGGCGGCGGCGCCAGCGCGGCCGCGTCGCCGGCATGGCGACCGCCTTCGAGGTGAATACTTCCGCGCTCAACGCCGCACCCGCGGGTCGAGCGCAGCATAGGACAGGTCCACCAGCAGGTTCACCATCAGGTAGGTCGCCGAGACGACCAGCGTGATGCCCATGATGGCCGGGAAATCCAGCGCGGCGGCGGAGCGGAAGGTGTAGCGGCCGAGGCCGGGCCAGGAGAACACCGTCTCCGTCATGACAGCGCCCGCGAGCAGGTTCGCATAGGCGAGGCCGCCCAGGGTCACGACCGGCACCAGCGCATTGGGCAGCGCGTGGCGCAGCACGACCACGCGCCCGCGCAGCCCCTTGGCGCGCGCCACGCGCACGAAGTCCTGGCCGAGCGCATCGAGCATCGCGGCGCGCGTGGTGCGGGTGATCAGGCCGATGGTCGCCGCCGCCAGCACGACCGCCGGCAGCACGAGATGCGCCGCCGCGTCCCACCAGGCCTCCCAGTCGCCGGCCAGCGCGGAGTCGAGCAGGAAGAGCCCGGTCGGCCCCTCGGGCGGGAAGGCGATGGGGTCCATGCGGCCCGGCCCCGGCGCCCAGCCGAGCCAGCCGTAGAAGATCGCCAGCATGATGAAGGCGAGCCAGAAGGTCGGCGCCGAGACGCCGAGCAGCGAGAGCGCGCGCGCCAGCGAATCCACCCAGGTGTCGCGCCACACGGCGGCGGCGATGCCGAGCGGGATGCCCACGCCGATCGCCAGCAGGAAGGCGATGGTGGCGAGCTCCACCGTCGCCGGCGCGTATTGCACGATGTCGTCCAGCACCGGCCGGCGCGTGGCGATGGAGATGCCGAGGTCACCGTGGGCCAGACCCTGCAGGAAGATGCCGTAGCGCTCCCAGAGCGGCAGATCGAGGCCCCATTTCGCGCGCCATTCCAGCACGGTCCGCGGGTTGGAGGCGGCGATGTCGCCCATCTGCGCCAGCACCGGATCGCCCGGCACCAGCGCGGAAATCAGGAACACCACCAGGCTGGCGAGCAGCGCCATCGCGACGGCGGACAGCAATCGGGTCGCGATGTATCGCGGCAATGAACGTGGTCTCCCCTGTTGCGGCCATCCTGCGCTCGGCGGAGGACCGCGATCAACTTAAAGGAGCGACCCTTATGTCGGCGTGACGTGCGCCATCTCGAGCTGCCATCCGGCGGCAGTCAGGGGGAAGGCGCGGAGGTTGTTGCGCACCGCGATCTGATAGATCGGCTGGAAGAGGATGAAGTGATGCGCCTCGTCCACCACCTTGCGCTGCCACTCGATCCAGAGGTTCGCCGCGGTGTCGAGGTTCTGCTCCTCGGAGGCGCGCTTCACGAGGTCGGTCATCTCCGGCGGCACGGTCCAGTGGACGCGCCGGGCGACGCGTTCGACCACGGCGCTGGCCCAGAGGTCGTTGCACACGGCCGGCGGATTCCAGAAGGTCAGCACGCCGCCGGCCTCGCGGCCCTGGGTATAGACCGTGCGGATGTTCACCTGGTCCATCGGGTTCAGCCGCACGCGGATGCCGACGCGCCCGAGATCCGCCTGCAGCTTCTGCCCGAGCACCTGGTAGGAGATGCCCGCGACGGCCGCGTTGCCGTAGGCGATCTCCATCTCGAAACCGTCGGGCACGCCGGCCTGCTGCAGCAATTGCCGCGAGCGGTCGAGGTTCTGGCTGAAGCCGATCTCGCGCGCGACCTGCTCCGTGCTGCCGTTCACGCCGATGGGCAGGAAATGAGCCGGCCGCAGCGCGACGCCGCCGAGCAGGTTGTTGAGGATGCCGTCATAGTCGATGGCATGGCCGATCGCGTGCCGCGCCTCCTTCTTCGCCAGCACCGGATTGGCGGCGGGGTTCTGCGTCACGGCCATGTAGACGAAGTCGAGGCTCGGCAGCCGCTCCAGCCGCACGTTCGGATCGCCGCGCAGCGTCGCCATCTGCTCGGGGATCAGGTTGAAGGCCGCATGCACGTCGCCGCGCCTGACAGCGAGCAACTGCGCCGCGCTGTCCGACAGATGGCGGATGATGACGCGCTCGAAGGCCGGCGCCGTGCCCCAGTAGTTCGGGTTGCGCTGGAGCTGGATCTGGCCGTTCCGCTCCCAGCGCGCGAGGCGGTAGGGGCCCGTGCCGGCGGAGTTGTTGTTCAGCCACTCCGTCGCGCGGTCGCTGTCCTTGGCGCCGGGGCCGGAGGTGGCGCCGTTGCGCGTCAACACGGCCTTCTCGGTGATGCCGCAGCCCGGATTGCAGAAGATCGGCAGCACCGGCGCGTTGGGGGAGTTGAGGATGAAGTCCACCGTGCCAGCGTCCACCACCTCCACGCGGTCGACGGCCTTGATGTACTGTTGCGTCTGTTCCTGCATGCCGAGGATGCGGTCGAAGGAGAATTTCACGTCCTCCGCCGTCATGGTCGCGCCGCTGGCGAAGCGCACGTTGGGCCGCAGGGTGAAGCGCCAGCCGTTCCCATCGGGCGTCCGCGTCCAGGAGGTCGCGAGGGACGGCTTGGGGTTGATGAGGTCGTTCGCCTCCAGCGTCATGAGGCTGTCGTAGCAGGCGGCCAGCGTCATCGGCGGCGTGTACTGCGCCTGGCGCACCGGATCGAAGGTGATCGTGTCGGAAATATCGAGGCCGATGACGAGGGTGTTGCCCCGCGTCTGCGCCAGGGCCTGCCCGCCCGGCAGGAGCGGCAGCGTCGCGGCGGTGGCGCCCAGAAGTCGCCCGAGGTCGCGGCGCGAGAGTGACGTGATGGACA
>JAQGHZ010000569.1 GCA_028291485.1 Rubritepida sp.
CGCGTCTGGATGGCCTCTTCTTCCTCCCGAAGCCAAGCAATATTGCTACCGCTTGCGGCAGGCAGGCCATTTCGCCCACCGGGGCTGGTTGGAGTTGGCGTGCCAGACATTTACTGCCCCCCCCACACAATGCCAGAGTAGATTTGCGCGAACCCGGTCGAATGTCTTTCAATTTTCGCTGAACATAATATGTAAAATTCGAATAATTACCGCGATGGGCTGCGGGGCTAAAGCGCCCCTTGCTCCTTCAGCACCTGTTCTGCCAGCCGCAACGCGTCGATCGCGGCGGGGAAGCCGCAATAGGCGACGGCGTGGGTGAAGAGCTCGCTGATCTCCTCCGCCGTGCAGCCATTGTTCAGCGCCCCGATCAGGTGGATGCGCAGCTCGTGCGGATGGTTCAGCGCGCAGATCATGGCAAGAGTGACCAGGCTGCGCTGCTTGCGGTCCAGGCCCGGACGCGTCCAGAGCGTGGCATAGGCCATCTCCTCGGAGAGCGCGCGGATGGCGGAGTTGAAAGAGTTGGTGCCCTTGTCGCGCGTCTCAGTGTAAGTTGCGCCCAGGATTTCGCGCATCTCCGCGCGGCCCCTGGCGCGCAGCGCATCATGCGCCGCCGTCTCGTCCATCCTGGCCTCCCTGCCTTGTCTGCGGGAGGTTAGGCGCTTGGGAGGGGCGCGCAAGCGGGTGCCCGAAGGCGGCACCGTGACACTTCCATTCAATCGCTTGTTGTCGCCGGCGTTTAGGTCCGGCGGTATCGAAGCGTCCTCGACAGGAGATCGGAATGGCGAAGGTTCTCGTGCTCTACTACTCCAGCTATGGCCACATCGAGACCATGGCGGGGGCGATGGCGGAAGGCGCGCGCAGCGCGGGCGCCGAGGTGGTCGTCAAGCGCGTGCCGGAGACCGCGCCCGAGGCGGTGGCGAAGGCCGCGCATTTCAAGCTTGACCAGGCCGCGCCCATTGCGACCGTCGCCGAGCTCGCCGATTACGACGCCATTATCGTTGGCACCGGCACGCGCTTCGGCCGCATGTCCTCGCAGATGGCGGCTTTCCTGGACCAGGCCGGCGGGCTTTGGGCGCGCGGCGCCCTGAACGGCAAGGTCGGTGGGGCCTTCACCTCCACGGCGAGCCAGCATGGCGGGCAGGAGACGACGCTCTTTTCCATCATCACGAATCTGCTGCATTTCGGCATGGTGATCGTGGGCCTGCCCTACAGCCACCAGGGCCAGATGACGCTGGACGAGATCGTCGGCGGCGCGCCCTATGGCGCCACGACCGTCGCCGGCAGCGACGGCTCGCGGCAGCCGAGCGCGATCGAGCTGGCCGGTGCCCGCCATCAGGGCGAGCTGCTGGCGAAGACTGCCGCGAAGCTGTTCGGCTGACGCCTACTCCATCGCGACCGCATGGTCGGGTGCCGAGGCGGGCGCGCCAGAACGGCGCAGCAGCAGCAGCATCGGCATCACCACGAGGCTCAGGATCATCAGCAGCTTGAAGTCGTTGATATAGGCGATGACGGTCGCCTGCTGCGTTACGATCCCGTCCAGCGTCGCGCGGCCGGCCAGGGTCGTGGGGTCGAGCATGCGGTGCAGCGCCGGGTTCTGCAGCACGCGGCTATAGGGCGTGAGGTAGGTGCCGATCTCCTCGTGGTTCACCTGGGTGTTGGACACCAGCAGTGCCGAGACGATCGAGATGCCGACCGCCGAGCCGATGTTGCGCGACAGGTTGTATAGGCCCGTACCCTCGGCCCGCTGCTGCGCCGGCAGGGTCGAGAAGGTCACCGTCGTCAGCGGCACGAAGAGGAAGCCGAGCCCCGCGCCCTGGACGAAGCCCGTGACGATGATGGTCCATTGCGAGACGTCGGGCGTCCAGCCGGTCATGTCGTACATGGCCCAGGCGGTCAGCAGCAGGCCGGTTGCGAGCAGGATGCGGATGTCCACCTTCCCGATCAGCTTCCCCACAAGGAACATGCACAGCATAGTGCCCATCCCGCGCGGCCCCATCACCAGGCCCGCCGTCACCACGGGATAGCCCATCAGCGATTGCAGGTAGGGCGTCATCAGCGCGAGCGATGCGAGGTAGGTCACGCCCACCACGAAGATGAAGAGCACGCCCAACGAAAAGTTGCGGTCGAGGAAGAGCCGCGGGTTCACGAAGGAATTCTCCGCCGTGAAGGTGTGGACAAGAAAGATGTAGAAGGCCGAGGCGGCGATCGTCAGCTCGATGATGATCTCGCCCGAGCCGAGCCAGTTCAGCTGCTCGCCGCGGTCGAGCGCCACCTGCAGCGCGGCGATCGCGAGGCTGAGCGAGCCGAAGCCCATCCAGTCCAGCTTGGTGGCGCGGCTGATCGGCGTCTCGCGCACGAAGGCGCTAATGCCAGCGAAGGCCAGCAGGCCGAGCGGCAGGTTGATGTAGAAGACCCAGCGCCAGGAGATGTTGTCCGTCAGCCAGCCACCGATCACCGGGCCCAGCACCGGCCCGACCATCACGGAGACGCCGAACAGCGCCATGGCGGAGCCGCGTTCCTCGGGCGTGTAGATGTCGAGCAGGATGGCCTGGGAGAGCGGCACGAGCGCCGCGCCGAAGAAGCCCTGCAGCAGGCGGAAGGCCACGATCTGCGGCAGCGACTGCGCCAGCCCGCAAAGGATGGACGCCACCACGAAGCCCGCCACCGAGACCAGCAGCACGCGCTTGCGCCCGAACCGGCCGGAGAGCCAGCCGGAGGGCGGCGTCATGATCGCCGCCGCCACGATGTAGGAGGTCAGCACCCAGTTGATCTGGTCCGCGCTCGCCGAGACCGAGCCTTGGATATAGGGCAGCGCCACATTGGCGATCGTCGTGTCCAGCGCCTGCATGATCACCGCGAGAATGACGCAGGCCGTGATGGCGCCCCGGTTCGGGACGCCATGCCGGGAGATCGGGCTAGCCATGGCTGCTGCCGAACAGGCCCTGCAGGAAGAGCGGCAGGCCGCGCGGACGGCCCGTGTCGACCGAGACGATGACGCTCATGCCGGCGCGCAGCTGCGGCAGGCCCTCGGGCGTCTCGATGCGCACGCGCATGGGGATGCGCTGCACCACCTTCACCCAGTTGCCGCTCGTGTTCTGCGCGGGCAGGAGCGAGAAGCTCCCCGACGAGGCCGGGCTCACGCCGTCCACCACGCCGTGCCACTCCACGCCCGGATAGGTGTCCACCGTGACGGTGACGGCCTGGCCGGGCAGGACGTGCGTGAGCTCCGTCTCCTTGGGGTTCGCGTCCACCCAGAGATGGTCCGTCGCGACCACCGCGAAGGCCGGCGTGGCGGCAGCGAGGTACTGGCCCGGCTGCAGCGAGGGCACGTTGGTCACCACGCCGGGCTTGGGCGCGCGCACCACGGTATGGGCGAGCTGCCGCGCCGCCTCGTCGCGCTGGGCCACGGTGTCCCGGTAGCGCGGGTGGCGCTCGATCGCGATCTCCGGATCGCCGGCGAGGTTGGCCACGATGCCCTCCAGCTGCTGCGACAGCGAGGCGACTCTCTGCTGCGAGGATTGGAGGTTGCGCTGCGCCTGCTCGTAGGTGACCTCCGAGGCCGCCTGGCGGAGGGCCAGCTGCCGCTGCCGTTCCTGGTCGCGCGTGTAGTAGGCGACGTCCACCTGCGCCTGGCGGATCTGCGCCTGCATGTCGCGATAGCTGGCCTTCAGCGCGTTGAGGTCGTTGGTGACGATGCCGATCTGCGCCTCGGCCCGCGCGAGGGCGAGGCGGAAGGGCTCGTCGTCCAACCGGAACAGCACGTCGCCGAGCGCCACGGTCTGGTTTTCGCGGACCGCGATGTCCTTCACGATGCCCGAGACGTCGGTCGAGACGCCGACCATGTCTGCGCGCACATAGGCGTTCTCGGTGGAC
>JAQGHZ010000565.1 GCA_028291485.1 Rubritepida sp.
CTACGAGATGTGCGGCAACAGCTGGGAGTGGACCACCGACTGGTTCGCCGCCCGGCATGAACCGGCCAAGCCCGGCTGCTGCGCCGCGGAGGCCAGCCTCGACCCGCGCCAGCCCACCAGCCGCATCCCCCGCAAGGTGGTGAAGGGCGGCTCATTTCTCTGCGCCCCGAGCTATTGCCGCCGGTATCGCCCGGCGGCGCGGCACGCGCAGATGGTCGACAGCGGCATGTGCCACATCGGCTTCCGGTGCGTCCGAAGTCATCCAACAGAAAAGGGAACTGCGACATGAGCGAACGCGACGACGATGCCCGGGTGAATCGGCGGAACATGCTGCTCGGCGGCGTCGCCGGGCTTGCCGCGGGCGGCGTGCAGCTCGCGCAGGCGCAGCCACGCCCGGCCACGCCCGGCACGGCGCCCGTCCCAGCCCCTGCGGCCAGCGGTGCTACCAGCCCGCCGAACATCCTGGTCATCATGGGTGACGATGTCGGCATGTGGAACATCGGCGCCTATCATCGCGGGCTGATGGCGGGGCGGACGCCGAATCTCGACCGGCTTGCCGCCGAGGGCGCGGTCTTCACCGATTACTACGCGGAACCGTCCTGTACCGCCGGCCGCGCGAACTTCATTTTGGGCCAGCTGCCGATCCGAACCGGCATGACCACCGTCGGTCAGGCGGGTGCGACCGTCGGCATCCCAGCTGCTGCGCCGACCATCGCCACTGCGCTGCGCTCGATGGGCTATGCTACCGGGCAATTCGGCAAGAATCATCTTGGAGATCGCAACGAATTCCTGCCGACTCTGCATGGCTTCGACGAGTTCTTCGGCTACCTCTACCACCTCGACGCGATGGAAGACCCGTTCAACCCGACCTACCCGAGGGCGCTGCGGGATACGGTGGGACCGCGCAATCTGCTGAGCTGCGTCGCATCCGATGTGGACGACGCGACCGTGGATCCCCGTTGGGGCCGCGTCGGCCGTCAGCGCATTGTCGACGAGGGGCCGCTGCCGCCGCGTCCGATGCCCGGCATCACCTACAACATGGAGACCGTCGATGAGGTCATCCGTGACAAGACGATCGGCTTCATCGACCGCGCGGTGCAGGCCAACAAGCCTTTCTTCGCCTGGATGAACCCGACCCGCATGCACATCATCACGCATCTTTCGCCGGAATATCAGGGGCGGATGACGGACGAGAATGGCTGGTCCATCCAGGAAGCGGGGATGGCGCAGATGGACGACAACATCGGCGCGGTGATGGACCACCTGCGGCAGCGCGGGCTCGATCAGAACACCATCGTCATATTCACGACCGACAACGGCACCGAGAACTTCACCTGGCCGGACGGCGGCAACACGCCCTTCGCCGCCGGCAAGGGCACCGCGATGGAAGGCGGCATGCGCGTGCCGCTGATCGTGCGTTGGCCGGGTCGCGTGGCGCCCGGCACGGTGCAGAACGGCTTGATGTCGGGTCTCGACTGGTTCCCGACGCTGGTCGCCGCGGCCGGCAACCCGAACATCCGTGAGCAACTCCTCACCGGGCTTGACATCGGCGGGCGCAACTACCGCGTCCACCTCGACGGCGCGAGCCAGCTTCCCATGCTGACCGGCCAGGGACCGACAAGCCGCAACGAGGTTTTCTACTTCACCGAAGGCACCCTCAGCGCGGTCCGGATCGGTGACTGGAAGTTCCGCCTCACCGACCAGCCCGATGGCTGGACGGGCGCCACGGTCCGGTTGGATATGCCCCTGCTCACCAACCTCCGGCTCGATCCGTTCGAGCGGATGGGCTTTCCGCGCGGCCAGAATGGTGCCTGGGGCTTCGCCATGAACTTCTTTGTGCACGAGTTCTGGCGCTTCGTTTTCCTCCAGCAGGAGGTGGCGCGCTACGCCGAGACCTTCGTCGAGTTCCCGCCGATGCAGCGCGGCGCTTCCTTCAATCTCGACGCGGTCAAGGCGCAGGTCGAAGCCGCGATCGCGGCGGCGCGCCGCGCGCGCAACTAGCGCCCTGCGCGCTGAAGGAGGGCCAACATCGCCGTGCCCACCCTGTCTTGCGGACCGCGCTCTCACCGCATGTGAAGCGCCAACCTTGGAGAATCAAAATGCGTAACCCCACAATCCTGCCCAGCATCGCCGTGGCGGCTTTTGCCTGCACCCTGGGCGCCGCCACCCTCATCGGGTCCGGCCCGGCCTTCGCCCAGGTGGCGGCGCCAGCCAACCCGACCATGACCAACGTCATCCCTGATGGCGGCAGCTTCGCCGTCAGTGGCCGGGTCACGGCCATCAATGCCGACGCGCGCACCCTGACCATCGCGCCGTCGTCGGGTGCTCCCGTGCCGATGGTGGCGCCGGCGTCGGTCAGCCTCGTCGGCATCTCGACCGGCGATCAGGTCAGCGCCCACTACAGCCGCACGGTCGCCTTCGTGGTCGGCACGCCGCAAGCCGGAACCCCCGTCGCGACGGAGACCGTCGCCGCGGTCGCCCGCACCCCCGGTGGCATCGGCCCGGCCGCCCAGGTGATCGTCGGGCGTGTCGTGAAGATGGACGGCCCCGGCGCCTTGGACATCGTCAATGTCACTGGCGGTGGCGTCTATACCATTCGAGCGACAGATCCGTCGCGCGTGGCCGCGCTCGCCGCGGTGCGGGTCGGGGATTCGGTAACGGCGTCGATCGGCCCATTCACGGTGACCTCGATCGCGACGTGCAGCATGTTCGGGTTGATCTGCTAGCGGCGCTGGTCCGCCCCTGTAGGGCGCCGTGTGACGGCGTAAACCATGAGGGGAGTCACACGTGATGATGCCGGCGGGCTTGCCCTGACGGCCCGCCAGGCCCCGATGCGTGGGCGGCACTCGGCCTTGGCCCGATCCAAATCGGGCGGAGCCGTTTGCCGCGGCGGATGGTGCTTCTGTCGCGCCACCCTCGGCGTCCGGCTGAATGAGAGGTCCAAGCTTACCGAAGGAGACGTGCGATGATGACGAAGCAATCACTGCGGCGAGGACCCCTGCTCAGCATGTTCTGGGTCGCTGGGCTGATAGCGGTCGGGGCATGTACGTCGCGGGTCGAGCTCGGGCCGGATGCGGTCGCCGGCAGGACGCCGGATGGCACCGTCGAGCTGCATGAGGTGCAGGTCGCCTACGTCGGCAGCGGCAGCACCGGCGGGGGAGTCCTCCGCTACCGCGGCCGATCCCACCCATTCAGCGTCAGCGGGCTTGGCGTCGGCGGCATCGGCGCCTCCACGATCGAGGCGACCGGCGAGGTCTACAACCTCCCGGACATCGCGCGCTTCCCGGGCGCCTACGCACAGGGCCGCTACGGCTTCGCCCTCGGCTCGAGGAGCGGGGGCGACATGTGGCTGCAGAACGAGGCCGGCGTCATCATGCGCCTC